>CAMDKT010000152.1 GCA_945900935.1 Candidatus Sulfopaludibacter sp. SbA3
TAAATCGTTTCGCCCTGGGCGATATTTTGCAGCGCTACTTTGTGGCCGGCTGGAACGGCGTTTTTGACCTTCAACGCGATGTCGCCCACCTTGAGGTCCTGGCCGGGGGCTAGCGGGACGCGGGCAATAGCGACGTTGTCCATCGCATGGAGATGGATGGCGGAATTCTCGACCGTCGGCAACTTGGCAATTTCTAAAAGACTCATCGTAGTAACACCGTTTCGCAGATCTGTTCGTTCAAGTGGACTTTCAGGCGGTTTCCGGCGGGGTGAATCCAGAGGCCGGTTCCGTCCTTGGGGACGGGAATATCTTCCAGTCGCCGCACATAAATCGCTGTGCCGCTATCGACGCCCTTCAGCAGTTTTCCAATGTGGAGATGCAAATGGCACTGGGTCCTGACTCTAGTCCCATTGTACGCCACGCCCCAGTTGTCGCCCCAAAGTTCCTTGGCCTTGGCGATGGCTTCGCGCCAGAGTTTATTTCGTTCCGAGGGGGAGAGATGGCGCAACTCGTGCATTTCGCCCGGGAGGACGCGGCGAGGCAGGACGAGTGTGCGATTGGACTTGCGCGGGTTGGTGTCTTTGAGAAAGAAGACTTCCATCGATTGGGGCTGCTTGCCCGCCTCATTGGTGAGACTGCACGCGCGTATTTTGAGCGTTTCCGGAATTGCCGGATCGCAGCCGCAGCGGTCATCGGCGGCCAAGAGGGTGAAGCCGGCCGCGACCAGTAAGAGCCTTCGCCACATTTCAACATTATCCCTAAAATGGCGCGGTCCGCACCGAAAACTGGAGTGCCGGACTCTGCACGCCATCCACGGCTAACCGCACTTCGACGTCGCCCGCCTTCAGAGATGCCGGCACTCGCACAATGATCGTGTAGATCCCCGCAACTCCCGGCGAGAGTCCACAGTACAGCATTTGCGCGTCTGTTCCGCCCATCGTAACGGTCACCTTTCTGATCGCTTCAGACGAAGGCGTCTCCAACGCCGGATACCCAAACTCCGGCGGGTTCGTGGCCGGACCTAGCCCCGTTCCGAACAGCGCAACCACCGTGCCCGGCGCGCCCCCAGCCGTATTCGCGCCCTCCTCGTCAACCACTTTTGCCATTCGCCCGTCCGTGCTGAAGAGTCCCGGCATTACCGCCCGAACCTCCACTTCGAAGGGGTCCGAACTCAAATAGCCCGCCCGTACTTGTACTGTCGCGATCTTATCTGGAAGGACATATGGAGCCAGGAAATCCACCTTTCCGCCCGGAGCCACCGACACCACCGGCACCTTCGTTCCGTTCACCCAAACCGTCACACCGCTCCGCATCAGCGGCGCTGGTTGTTCCTCCTGCGCGGCCGCTTCGGTGACGCCTGGCAGGCCTGCCGTGAAGATCGAACTCAGGCTCCCCGGAACCATTCCGGGTTCAAAGCTGGCGCCGTTGACGACGGCCGTCACCGCGAAAGCCGACGCCAGTTTCACCATCCGCAAAATGGAACCCCTATAGTCAACGGCGAACACTTCCCCGTCATCGCCGGTTCCGAAACTCACCAGCAGGGCTCCGGACGGACCCATTTTCTCCGAAATCCATTCGCCGGCGGATCGCTTCATCGCCCATACCATGCCGCGGCAGAAGTCGCCGAAGAAGTAGGTTCCGTCCAGCTCCGGGAAATTTCGCCCCCGATAGACGACGCCGCCGGTGACCGAACAGCCTTCGGCGTGCGGATACTCGAGCACGGGCGGGATCAAGTCCTCCCGCTCCGCGCATTCTTTTCTGGCCACGCAATGGTTGCCCTCGCGCAGCGCCCAGCCGTAATTTCCGCCCCCAGCCCCGGCTGGTTCGAAGTCAATTTCTTCGTAACCATCGGAGCCGACATCGCCGATATACATGTCGCCGGTCTTACTGTCGAACGAAAATCGCCAGGGATTTCGCCAGCCGATTGACCAGTTCTCCGCCAGCCAGCCAGGTTTTCTGGGATTGTCCGGGGGAACCTCGTAACTGCCTACGCCGCTTTCCGTGTCGATCCGCAGAATCTTGCCCAGCATGATCGCTGTGTTCTGCCCGTTGTCGAGCGGATCGTCCAGGTATTTCCCATCGGCTTCAACGCCAATCGGTCCATCGCCGGTCGAAATGTACAGCATCCCGTCCACCGGGCTGAATGCCATCATGCCGCCATAATGTTGCGCGAAGGGTTGTGGAATTTCCAGGATCAACTCTTCGCTGGCCGGGTCGGCCACATCCGGATCTTCCGTCACTTTGTAGCGCGCGATGACGGTGTTTCCATCCGCGTCTGTGAAATTGGCGTAGAAGTGTTTCCGCTCGGCAAACCGAGGGGGAAACGCGATACTGAGTAACCCGTGGTTATTGTCGTAGTCGGCACGCGCAGTGAGGTCCAGAAAGGGTTTCTCGAGCAGGATGCCATCGCGCAGGATTCGCACGCGTCCAATTTGTTCGACGACAAAAAGCCGTCCCGTGCCGTCACCGGCGCCAGTTACCAGAGTCGGCTGCTTCAGGCCTGTGACTACCCGCTCCCATCCGATTTGCGGCCATTGCGCCGATACCATTGGACAGAAAACAAGTGCTGCTAGGGTGAACTCGAACAAACGCATACTCAACAGGATGCCACGCTGGCGAGGGCGGGGTTCCTATACTGGTTAGGTGCAATCGAATTGGGCGCGCGGCGCGGCGGCGCTCCTGGCTCTCCTCCTCCTCTATCCGGCATGGACTTCGGCGTTCGGACTTTACGGCCCGGACGAACCGCGTTATGCATCGATTGCCCGGGCGATGGCGGCGACGGGCGACTGGGTTACGCCGCGGCTGGACGGGGAGGCGTGGTTAGAAAAACCTCCGCTTTTGTATTGGATGTCGGCGATCGGGTTTAAGGCTGGGTTGGGGCCGGAGACCGCGCCGCGCGTGCCGCTGGCGTTGGCGAGCGTGGGGTTCCTGCTTTGGTTTGGAGTGTATCTGCGGCGATGGATAACGGCTGCGCAGGCGTTGTTGGCGGCGTGTATTTTGGCGACCTCGGCTGCGTGGATTGGTTATTCGTACGTCGCGGTGACCGATGTGCCTTTGTCGATCTGTTTTGGCGCGGCGATGCTGGTGAGTTTGGCGTGGATCGAGGAGGGAAGGGCGCGGGACGCGTTGTTGGCCGGGGCGCTATTCGGGTTGGCGATGTTGGCCAAGGCGTTGGTGCCGGTGGCGCTGGCCGCGCCGTTGCTTTGGTTTGCGCGGCATCGTTGGCGGCAGTGGCCGCTGGTGGTCCTTTCGGCGCTATTGGTGGCCGGGCCGTGGTACTTCGCCATCACACAGCGCGAGGGTTGGGCGTTCATTGATGAGTTGTTCGTTAAGCACCACTTCAGCCGCTTTGTGAGCGAGGACTTACAGCATGTGCAGCCGTTTTGGTTTTATGTGCCGGCGTTGGCGGGGCTGTTGCTGCCGTGGAGTTTTTTGCTGTTTCGCGTGCCGTGGCGAGAGGCGCGGTGGCGCTATTTCGCAGTCTGGGCGGCGTTCGGGTTTGTCGTCTTTTCGGCCAGTTCGAATAAACTGCCCGGGTATCTGCTGCCATTGTTGCCGGCGTTGGCGGTGTTGATGGCGGTGGGCGTTTCGCCGGCGGCGAAGTGGCCGTATTCATTGGCGGCGGTGATGGTTGGATTCGTAGTGTGTTTGAAGTTGGCGGCGGCTGGGCCGTTGGATGCTTATGTTACCGCCCGGCAAATGAGCCGTTCGATTCCGGTGGACGCCTGCGCGGATACTGTGCCGCGCTCGATGCGTTATGGGCTGCATTATTATGCCGGAAGACCGCTGGGGGACTGCTGGCAGATGCCGGGGGCGAATCCCGTACCGCCGAGGGCAGTGCCTCCGCCGAAGACGGCCCGTTATTCGATCAAGCATTCGGCGGCGGAGCCGTTGACGGGGCGGCTGCTGGTATTCGCGTCGAGCCAGGCGCCGGATGGCGATCTCGTGCTGCCATTGGAGACGGAACCGAATCGGGTGTGGATTGCGTCGAGAGAAGTGCTGCAATGGCCGGCGGGGCAGCCGGTGACGATGGACCCGATGGTGTCGGCCTTTCCGGGAGCCATCACGGCGGCCGATCCGGCGCGCTTTCATTTCACCGTTGTTTTTGACCCGGATTACGACTTCCCCTACGCGGGCCTTTCCCCGCGGGATCTGCGGAGTGACTTGATCACGATCGAGCGCTTCGACCCCAAGGCGGACCGCGTGTATTCCTTCGCATTGACCCGCGCGGCCGGTGTTGCGCCGGCACCCAAGGCCACGATCGAGTTACCGAGCACGCTGCTGTCGCGGTTCCATCAACGGCCTGTTACGTTGCGCGCCGATGTTGTTCCGGGAACGGGTGCCGGGCGGGTGCTGGTTCTTCATGCTTTCGGGGAGCGCTTTTTCAGTAGCCGGTTGCGGGAACGGTTGCTCGCGTTGCCGTCGCGGCCGACGTTCCTCTTTCTCGACTGCGTGCATCGCTACGGGCATCATGCGTTCACCGATTCCGACGTGAACGGGCCGTGGACGCGGGCGCTGCTGGAGGAGCTTTTGCCTGCGCTGGGGCCGGGGCCGCCGCCGGATGTATTGGGCGAAGGGATGGGCGGATGGGGCGCGATTTCTTTGAAGCAAAAGCATCCGGAGCGATTCGGCGCTGCTTGGGCGCTGCATCCGGATCCGCTCGATTTCCGGAATTTCTTTGGCATCGATTTGACTGCGGGGCAGGCCAATGTCTATAAAGATCCGAAGGGGAACTTGAGGCCGTTCGTGCCCGGTTGGGACATCGGCGCATCGGCGCTTCGGGAAAGCGTGCTGGGTCCCGATGGCGGCCGGTGGGAGTCGTGGGAATCGGTTTGGGGACCGCGCACGAGCGAGGGAATCAGCCGGGAATTATTTGGCCGCGACAATGGCGATGTGGACAAAACGGTGTTGGCGGCATGGTTGCGATTCAACGTGGCGGCGAAATCGTGGCCGGCGGGCGCGCGCATTATTTCGGAAGCCGAGCTGGCCGCCATCTTACAATTGAAATAATGTCTGTTAGAAAGTTGACGGCGCACGTTAAAGCCGCCGGTTGAGCGAGCAAATTGAGTCCAAAGGTTTTGGACCAGGTGCTGGGCGCTTTACCGAAACAATCCGATCCGCGAGTGCTGATAGGCTTCGACACCTCCGACGACGCCGGAGTCTTCCAGCTAACGCCGGAGTGCGCTCTGGTGCAGACGGTGGATTTCTTCACGCCGATCGTGGACGACCCGTATCTGTTCGGCGCGATTGCGGCGGCGAATTCGTTGTCCGATGTTTACGCCATGGGTGGTGTGCCGATCTCTTCGCTGTCGATACTGGCTTGGCCTCGGGATGGCGATGTTGAAGATCTGGGGCAGATTCTGCTGGGCGGGTTGGACAAGATGAAAGAGGCCGGCTGCGTGATTCTGGGCGGCCACAGCGTGGCCGATGACGAGCCGAAATTTGGTTATGCGGTGACGGGCACGGTGCATCCGGCGCGCGTGCTGGCCAATGCGGGCGCGCGACCGGGGGATGCCCTGGTGTTCACGAAGGCCATTGGGACGGGTGTGATTGCGACGGCGTTGAAGAGAGGCGCAGCGGCCACGGCGCACGAGGATGCTTCGATTGTGAGCATGTTGACGCTGAACAATTCGGCCTGCGCGGCAATGCTGAAGACCGAAGCGCACGCGTGTACCGATATTTCGGGTTTCGGATTTCTGGGCCATGCGCGGGAGATGGCCGCGGCAGGAAACGTGACCCTGCTTATCGACGCGGCGAGCGTGCCGCTTCTGCCGGGGGCGTATGAGTACGCGGCGGCGGGCGCAATTCCCCGGGGTTTGCGGAATAACATGGACTTCGCCGGGGGCGCGGTGACGAAGTCGCGGGAGATTGACCCGTTGCTCGAGTTATTGCTGCATGACCCGCAGACATCGGGCGGATTGTTGATCGCGATGCCCGAAGCAGACGTGGAGAAAATGCAGGCGCTGTACCCGCCTTCACGGCGAGTGGGCCGGGTCGTGGAACGGCGGAATACTTTATTGGAGCTGGAATGAATCCCATTATTATTGCCCTGGATTGCGAGTCGGCGGCCGAGGCAAGGGCGATTGTGGACGCAACGTCGAAGACGGTTGGGTTCTATAAAGTCGGCATGGAGCTGTACGCGGCGGCGGGCATGGAGTTCGTGAAAGAACTGCGCGCGCGGCGGAAGAAAGTGTTCCTGGATTTGAAGCTGCACGATATTGGCGAGACGGTGCGGCGAACGACGGCGGTGCTGGCGAAAAGCGGCGTGAGTTTGTTGACCGTTCATGCCGAACCGCAAGTGATGCGGGCGGCGGTGGAGGGGCGGGGAAGCAGCAAGTTGCGTATTCTGGCCGTGACGGTGTTGACCAGTTTGGATCAGGCGGACATTCAGGAAATGGGGTACTCGCGCACGTTGCGGGAGCTGTTGGATTTGCGTGTCAGGAACGCCGTGCGCGCCGGTGTGGACGGGTTAGTGTGTTCGGCTCAGGAAGTGGGCGATGTGCGGCGCGTGGTGGGGCCGGACCTGTTGTTGGTGACGCCGGGCGTGCGCAGCGCCGGCGCCGCTCAGGGGGACCAGAAGCGCGTGGCCACGCCCGCGCAGGCGATGGCGGATGGGGCGAGCCACTTAGTGATCGGACGGCAAGTGACGCGGGCGGCCGATCCGAATCAAGCGGTACGGGAGATACTGGCGGAGCTGCGGTTGGCTGACGCCCCGCGTCAAAACTCGTAGCGGAGCGCGAACTGCATCTCGCGTGGGTTGTTCGCCTGCGAAGTGAACTTGCCCCAGGTGGCCGAGCCGACGCGGCCCAGATCCGGCGCGCCAAATCTGACTTGATTGAATGCGTTGAAGACCTCCCACCGGAATTGCAGGGAGTGGGATTCGCTGAAGGGCATGGTGAAGCGCTTGGCGAGGGCCAAGTCAAAGTTCGAGCGGCCCGGACCGCGCACCGTGTTGCGGCTGCCGGATTGACCGGGGAGCGTGAAGTCCCATTCGGCCAAAGTTGCCGTGGGGTTGGACCACATGTTGGGGCCGCCGCGTCCGGAAACGGCGGGAGCGTTCCTGGTAATCGTGGTGGGGGTGATAGCGCCGACGGGCGTGCCAAAACCGGTGATATTCCAGTTGGTGGGCCAGTTGCGGCCGTTGCCGACGCTGAAGGGGAGCTCGGTAGATTGAGTCCAGATACCGGACAACTGCCAGCCGCCGACGATGGCGTCCAGTGGCCGCGAACTGCCGTTCAGCATGGGTTTTCCTTTGCCAAAAGGAAGTTCATAAATGCCGGCGAGATTGTATATGTGGCGTTGGTCGAAATCGGAGACGCCGCGGCGCTGGGAAGGATTCCAGGAATTGGGAAGGAATCCGCTGAACGAACCGCCATTTTCCTCAACAGAGGAGAGGTCCGTGGATTTCGAGAGTGTGTAATTGAAATCCAGCGTTAAGCCTTGGGAGAAGCGCTTGCGCAAGGTCCACTGCATGGAGTGGTAGTTGCCGCCGGCGATGGAACTCCAGGCCGAGAGCGCGGAGAACTGCGGGTTCATCATCATGTTGGAGCCGAGCCTGCCGCAGGCCGGATCACAAAACTGGTCGATGTCGGCCTGAGTCGAGGAAAAGTCGTTGGGGTAGTCTCTGGCGACGCGAAATACTTGCTGGGTGGCGCTCTCGGCGGTCGTGCGCAGATTCGAGAACATGTTCTCGAAGAATGGAATCCGCGGAACCGCCCCGATGGCGACGCGAGAATTGACCAGCCTGGCCATTTGCGACGCCGCTTCGAAGTAGGTCTGGCCGCTGGCCGGATCGGTCATGTTGGTGGGCATGGCAATGTCGCGGTTCATGAGCGAGCGGCGCGACTGGCGGCCAACGTAGCTACCCTGGAGGAACCATCCGCCTTGGAACTCTCGTCCGATGGAGAAGTTCATGTTCATCGTGTAGGGAATCTTCAGCTTGTCGTCGATGGTATTGGTGATGGCGTAGCTTCCCGCGCCGCTCGACGGGAACTGAACCGGGAATCCGCCGGGTGCCGCGGCGCGAAGAAGCTGGCCGGGCACGTTGAAGACGCCGGTGAACCTCGGCGCGTTCGAAGATGTCAACTGTCCCGCCGGGTTGGACAGCGTGGTGGCAAAGCCGAAGGCGCTGACGTCAAAGGTGCGAGCCAGCGGTTGGCCGATGAGGTCATAGAACATTCCCCAACCGGCGCGTATCGAGGTACGCCCGGCACCACCGAATAGGAACTTTCCCAAGCCCGAATCGGCGGTAGGAGACCAAGCCACGGCCACCCTCGGCGCGATATTTTTCTTGTGGAAGGGGTAGATGGGCCGGGCTTTAGGATCGGAGCGGCTCAGGAACGAGATTCTGCCCGCCTCCTCCTGGCTCTTGCCCTGATCGGCGAGGCTGCCGCGCGTATTGAACCAATCCCCGAGTGGAATGTTGGTGGAAACCTGAACGCCATTGGCCTCATGGATGGGCGGCATCAAGGACCACCGGGCGCCGTAGGTCACAGTCAGATTGCGTTTCACGCGCCATGTGTCCTGCGCATATATCTCATACTCTTTGTTCAGAAAGTTGCGCTGAATGGGCGCGCCAACTGGAAGCAGCGAACCGTCGATCTTATAGTTGTAACGGGCGGTGCCTGCGGAAACGATGCCGAGCAGAGCCATTGTCGCATCGTTGTAGGCGGTCCGGTCGGCGGCGGCTATATCGGGAGGCTGGAGATCGGCCCCCGTTCCGCGCAGCCAACTGGCGTTGGTCGAGGCGTTATGGTACGACCGGCCGAAATTGTTGGACTGGTTCGAGATCAGCCGGTTGGTGAATCCGAACTGAACCGCATGGGTCCCTTTTGTCCAGCTCAGATCTTCACTGAACTGATGCAGCGGGATCTGGCGGGAAATCCCTGTGGTTAGGCCGAACCGGTCCGAGAGGTTCCGGAAGCTGACCGCGGAGGCGGTTTGGATGCCGGTGAATTCACGGGAGAGGCGGGTGAGGCCGTAGCGGAAGGTACTCACCAGATTGTTGGTGATGATGGCGTTGTAGCCGATGGCGATGCCCTTGGCGTTGACGAGCGCGGCGTTATTGGGCTGCTCTCCTGGAAACTGCGGAGCGCCCGTGGAGCGGTCATTCTGTAGCTGGCCACGGATGAAGACATTGTGCTTGGCGTTGAGGTTGTAATCGAACTTCGCGGTGTAAGTGGTGTTCCTCAGCAGCAGGGGCGCCGTAAAGCGGAATCCTTGAATGTTGATGCCGTCGCCGAGCGTGAAGTCGTTGGGCATCGGATACGTATTGAAGAGTTGCAGCACCTGTTGATTGGCTCCGATGCCGAGCGGATCACGGGCGCGGACCTGGGCGGGACTCAGGGTTGTTTGCTGGCCGGCCGTGTTGCGGTACTGCACGATGCCTTGCCGGAGGTCGGCCGAGGGAACGGTGCGGCTCACGTTGGCCTCGCTGCGGTCGTTGCGCTGCTCCCAGTTGACGAAGAAGAAGAGCTTGTTCTTTTGGATGGGGCCGCCGAAGCGGGCGCCCGGAATATTGATGAGCAGCTTGGGTCGCTTGACGCCGGACAGGTTATTGAAAAAGTCGTTGGCGGCGTGGACCGTGTTGCGGTGATACCAATAGGCCGCGCCGTGAAATTCGTTGCTGCCGCTTCTGGTGATCAGCGACACCTGCGCGCCGGAGGAGCGGCCCTGGTCGGCGTTGGCATTGGTGGTCGTGGTGCGGAACTCCTGGACCGAATCCAGAGTGACGCGGAGAACGCTGGTGAAGGCGCTCCGTTCCATTTGGTCATTGACGTCGATCCCATCCAGAGTCACGTTGGCCTGATCGGATTTGCCGCCGTTGACGTTGCCAAACACGTTGACGCCGGTTTGAAGCCGGAGAATGCCCACGACGTTTCTCGCGAAAGAAGGCAACTGAAGAATCGTGTTGGCGGTGACTGCGTTACCGATGGAGGCATCGGTGGTGTTCACCTGGGCGGCTTCCGCGCTTACGGAAATGGTTTCCGTCACTGTACCGACTTTTTCAAAAGTGATATTTACCGTCGCAGGCGTGTTGACTTGCAGGCGGACGTCATTGACCGCAACGCTGGCGAATCCGCCGAATTTGGCGTCGATCACATAAGCGCCGGGCTGAACCTGAGGGAAATTGTAGAAGCCATGGGCATCGGAAACGGCAGTCCGAAGCGCCTGCGTTCCAATGTTTTTCAAAGTGAGGCTGGCGCCGGGGATAACCGCGCCGGTTGGGTCTGTTACCAGCCCATTGAGCGAACTCAAGCCTTGAGCCGACAATGCCAGAGAACAAAACAACAGTACTGCCGCGCCGCGCGCCGGAAGATTCATCATAAATTGTCCCTTTCCCAGATCGTCCGGTAACCCGGAGTCTCGAGTCCCCGCAAGGGGAGTATGTCGATGATGCACTATGGGAAGGCTGGCGTCAACGGGGTGAGTACTGCACGGGCTTCCCCGATGCCGCGGCGCGACGCGCATTCCGCGCACTTTCGCCACGCCTGTCCGCCAGTCATGCGAAACTAAGA
>CAMDKT010000153.1 GCA_945900935.1 Candidatus Sulfopaludibacter sp. SbA3
CGTTGGCGAGGGAAGCGCAGGTTTTGAAAGCGCATGTGGTGAAAGAGGCGCGGGCGACATTTTCGGCGGTTCCGGGGCTGCACAGGCATCGGCCGGAGTCTACGACGCGGCTGGAAAACCTTTGGTTGGCGGGGGATTGGACGCAATCCGGATGGCCGGCAACGATGGAAGGCGCGGTGCGGAGCGGCTACAAGGCGGCGGAATTTACGGCCGCGGCTCTGGATCGTCCGGCACGATTCCTAATTCCCGGCATAAAATAGAATTGTATGATGACGCGACTTTTATTTACCTTTGCACTATTCGCAGCGGCGCTGCCGGTGCTGGCGGATCCGCCGATGACGAAAATCCGTGTTGAAGTCCGGAAGGCGCTGAATGATAAGCCGGTGGAGCGGGCGAGCGTCGTTGTCAAGTTTGTCGAAGGCCGGTCGGTGGTGAAGCTCGGCAAGAAGATCATGACGAGTTATCAAATGCGAACGAATCAGGACGGCATAGCCAGCATACCGGCGATTCCGCAGGGCAAGATACAGATTCAGGTTATCGCGAAGGGCTTCCAGACCTTTGGGCAGATCTTCGAAATTGGCGAAGAAGAGAAGACGGTGGAGATCAAGTTGAAGGATCCCCAACCGCAGTTCTCGGTACACCAGTAGGAAGTCAATCGAGCGCGGCGACGCACTCGATTTCGACGCGGACGTCGCGCGGCAAACGAGCGGCCTCGACGGTCGCGCGCGCTGGCGGATTGACGTGGAAATAGCGGCCGTAGACTTCGTTCATCGGGGCGAATTCGGCCATGTCCTTTAAGAAAACGGTCGTCTTAAGAACGCGATCCAGCGAGGATCCGGCGGCGTCGAGGACAGCTTTCAGATTCTCGAGCACGCGCGCGGTTTGCTCGGCGATCCCGCCTTCAACGAGTTGCCCGGTGGCAGGGTCGAGCGGGATCTGACCGGAGCAATAGACGGTATCGCCGTGGACGATAGCCTGGGAATAAGGGCCGATGGCCTTGGGAGCTCCGTCGGTTGCGACAACACGTTTCTGCGCCATAACTTCCTAGTTTAGCTGGAGCGAGCCGGTGAGTTCACTGACGTTGCCGATCTTTTCCTCCTGGCAGAAGCGGTCGAGTTCGCGGGCGATGCGGACTGGCGCCTGCGGATCCCAAAAAGTGGCAGTCCCGACTTCGACGGCGGCAGCGCCCGCGACCAGAAATTCAGCGGCGTCTTCGCCCGTGGCAATTCCGCCGAGACCGATGACTGGAATTTTCACGGCGCGGGCAGCTTCGTAAACCAGGCGCAGAGCGATGGGCTTTATGGCCGGACCGGAGAGGCCTCCGAAATTATTGCCGATACGCGGACGGCGGGCGCGGGCGTCGACGGCCAGCGAAATGAAGGTATTGACGAGGCTGATGGCGTCCGCGCCGGCGCTTTCAGCGGCTTGAGCGAGGGGTTCAATTTTTGCGACGTTGGGGGAGAGTTTGACGATGATGGGGCGGCGGGTGAGCGCGCGGACGCGCGAGACGACGCCGTCCAGGAGGGAAGGGTCGTTGGAGAAGAAAATGCCGCCGTGCTTGGTATTTGGACAAGAAACGTTGAGCTCGTAGCCGGCCAGGCCTTCCTCGGCGTCGAGGATGCGGATGACCTCTTCATAGTCTTCGACATCGTAGCCGAAGACGTTGGCAAAGACGGGAGTGCCGATTTTGCGAATGGCGGGGAGCTTGTCTTTCACGAAGGCGCGAGCGCCGATATTTTGCAGGCCGATGGCGTTAATCATTCCGGATTCGGCTTCCCAAATCCTTGGCGGCTTATTGCCGTCCATCGGCTCGCGGGAAAGGCCTTTCACGACGATCCCGCCGACATGGGAAAGGTTTACGATGGAGGCAAACTCAACGGCGTAGGCGAAGGTTCCGGACGCGGCGAGAATGGGATTGCGAAGCGGGACGCCGCAAAGGGATGTGGCAAGGCGCGATGATTGAGGCGTTCCCATGGTTTCCCTATTCTCCTATAAGGTCAAACGCGGTTCCAGCCGATGGTTGGAGTGGGCCGGGAATTCCGCCCATACACGATGATGCTAAAACTGGAGCCAGCGCCCCACCGCTCATTAGCGACAAAATTCTTCCTGTTCACAGCCACCCTGCTTGCTTGGGTGGTGTTGGTCATGGTTGCTTACGACGTCGCTACTGGAAATGTAAGTATTGGGAAGAGCCTTTTGCTGTTCGCCATGGGGTTGCTGATTGTCGGCGTACTGGCCTGGGTAACAATTCGCCTCCTGGTGCGTCCGCTACAGACTCTGCGGTGCGCGTTGCAGGCCGTCCGAGAAGGGCGGTTGGAGCGGATTCGGTTTCGGGAAACCGGAGATGAGATCGAATATATTGCCCGCAGTTTCAACCAGATGGTGGAGTCCCTGGAAGCCAACAGCCAAGTTATTCGGGAACACAATGAACAACTGGAGGCGCGGATCCGGGTGCGGACCGAACAGCTCGAAAAGGCCATGGAATGGGCACTGGCGGCGAACAAGGCGAAAACCGAGTTCCTCTCCAACATGTCCCATGAACTGCGAACTCCAATGAATGGATTCCTGGGAATGATCGAATTGGTACTGGATAGCCCGTTGGGATTCGAACAGCGAGAACAGCTGATTACGGCCCAGACGAGCGCCCACAGCCTATTATCCATCCTCAACGATATTCTCGATTTATCGAAAATCGAGTCCGGAAAGATGCATCTGGAGTCCGTGCCATTCTCCATCCGGACGCTCATGCGGGATTGCATCCGTCCGCACCAGGTCCGGGCGCAGCAGAATGCAGTGGACTTACGGCTTAGTTTTGATGAGCGGCTTCCGGAGATGATGGCCGGTGATCCGCTGCGCCTCCGTCAAATCCTGAATAATCTGTTAAGCAATGCGGTGAAGTTCACGTCCGCCGGGTACATCGAATTGCAGGTTTCGGGAGAGCTGTACGAAACAGCCGAAGTCGCGATGGTGGAGTTTTCCGTTCGTGATACCGGCGCTGGAATCCAAAGCGAAAAGCTGCCGCAGATATTTGAAAAATTTACCCAGGCGGACGGGAGTATTTCCCGGTGCTTCGGCGGATCCGGCCTGGGGCTGGCGATCACGAAGCAATTGGTTGAATTGTTTCATGGGACGCTGAGCGTCGCCAGTCTGGCGGGGAAGGGAAGTGAATTCATTGTTCGCATGCCTTTGAAAGCCGTCGGGACGGGACAAATGCCAGCGGCTGTCTCCGATGTGAGATCGACTGGGGCGCCTCACTCAAGCGACGCGCTGATTTTGGTCGTTGAAGACAATATCGTGAATCAGAAGGTGATTACGGGATTGCTGCGGCGCAAAGGATTTCGCCTGGAAACCGCCGGCGATGGAAGCCAGGCGCTGGCAATGCTGGAACATCGCAAGTTTGACGCCATCTTGATGGACGTGCAGATGCCGGTGATGGATGGACTGGAGGCGACGCGGCGGATTCGGGCTCAGGAGCGATGGCAGGAAATACCGATTGTGGCCATGACGGCCCACGCGATGAGCGGTGATCGGGAACGATGCCTGGCGGCGGGCATGGATGTCTATTTATCGAAACCGATAAATTCCAGCGAGTTGTTCTCTGTTCTCGAATCGCTTTTAGGGCCCGAATCGCTCTTAGGGACGCAACGGGTGTCGCGCAAAGCCGCGCGGGCGATCACGACCGAAGCGGCGCCGATCGACCCGCGCCTGCACGACGCCGTGTGCGAGGGAGCGCCGGGTCTGGTGAGGGATGTCGTCAATCTATTTCTGCAGTTGGCGCCGGAACGAATGGAAAAGCTGCAACGGGCGCTGCTTGCCGGTCAATGCGATTTGGTGGCATCGGAAGCCGCGGTAATTCAGCAATCCGCTCAGCGAATCTCGGCCAACCCAGTCGCCGACCGGGCACATCGGATCGCCGAGGCGGCCGGCCGTCAGGATCAGGCGGCGATGCGCCACTCGCTTCTTTTGCTGCGTTCTGAGCTTGACCGGCTGAAACGGCAGGCCGGTGAGTTGAAGTCAGCGGCGATCAGTTAGAGTTCGCCGGCCAGCCGGGTAATTTCTGCCCACAACGCCTTGACGTCTTCCCGCGAAGTCGCTTGGTTGCCGATGGCGACGCGGGCAGCGAAGCGGCCCTTCAACATCGTCTGCGAAATGAAGAAAGCGCCGGTGGCATTGACGGCGGAGACGAGCCCGCGCGTTTTTTCTTCGGATTCACGGAGCCGGAAACAGACGGCGGAAAATGGCGCGGGAGCGGCGAGTTCGAAACGGGGATCCGCGTTGACCCAACCGGCGAGCTCGCGCGCCATCGCGATGTGTCCGCGAATGAGTTCCTGTAATTTTTCGCGCCCGAAATAACGCAAGACGTACCACAGCTTCAGGCTTCGGAATCGCCGGCCGAGCGCGACTCCGTAATCCATCAGGCTCACTTCCCGAGGATCGCCGGTCGTCTTCAAGTACTCCGGCGTGATGGTAAATGTCCGGCGCAGCACGTCCGGATGCCTTGTATAGAAAACGCTGCAATCCACGGGTGTGAAGAGCCATTTATGAGGGTTGACGACGAGCGAATGCGCTCGTTCGTTACCCTTGAGCATCCAGGAAAATTCGGGCAGCAGCGCGGCGGCGCCGGCGTAAGCGGAGTCAATGTGAACCCAGGCGTTATGGGCGGCGGCGATGTCGAGAATGGGTTCCAGAGGGTCAACGCTTGTGGTTGAAGTTGTTCCCGCGCTGACGATGACGCAGCAGGGAGTGAGGCCCGCGGCGGCGTCGGCGGCCATCGCATCCCGGAGGGCCTCGGGCCGCATCCGGAATTGATCGTCGGACTCGATCTTTCTTAAATTGCGCAGGCCGATACCGGCGGCGACCACGGCCTTGTCGATCGAAGAATGGGCCTGATCGGAACTATAGACAATGAGCGGCTTCGTAATCCCGTTCAAGCGCACATCGGGGTCAACCCACTCGCGGGCGGCCATCACCGCGTGCATCGTGCTGATAGAGGCGGTATCGAAAATCTCGCCAAAATAGCCGTCGCTAAGCCCCATCCACTGGCGGAGCCACCCCACCGCCACCTGTTCCAATTCCGATACCGCCGGAGACGCGATCCAGTTCAGCCCGTTGGTATTCAGGGATGCGGCCAGCATTTCCGCGATGACACCGGGCACCGAGCCGGTGCAGGCGAAGTAGTTGAAAAAGCGCGGGTGATTCCAATGGGTGACGGCCGGGAGGATCAGCTTCTCGAAATCGGCGAGAATTTGCTCGAGCGATTCTCCTGATTCGGGACCGCTCGCAGGCAGCCGGTCAATCAACTCGCCGGGACGCATATCCGGGTTCACCCGAAACCGCGCCGGGTCTTCCAAATAACGCGCGATCCAGTCAGTGGCTTCCGTCGAGGCGCGGCGGAAGGCTTCGACATCGTGTCTCATCGCTTAAGTATCGCCTGCGCATTCGTCGCGCATGGCGATTGCGAACCCGCGGAACCATTCTCCAAATTCATTGGCGAGACGCCGCTCTCCAGGGCCGATCGGCAGGCGAGGCGCTGCTTTCGGAAAACCGCGAGCGGCGAGGGTAAGTTGAATTCCGAAGGGAGTGGGAAACGGGTCGATTTTCCGAATAAATTCGTCGAGTAACGCTCCGCGGCTTGCCAATCGCGCCTTGTCGCCTCGCGTGGCGGCGCGGTCAATCGCCACGATCAATTCTGGAACGCCGCAAGCGCAGCCGCTGATGACGCCATCGGCAAGGGCGCGATGGGACGCCAGCAAACGATCGTTCCCCAGAAGTAAGCGGAACGGCATTTTCTGGCGCAATACATGCAGGGCGTCGAAAATTTCGGTGTTACCGCTCGAATCCTTAATGCCGGCGAAATGGCCGGTCTCCAGAATGGCGCAGGCCGTGGCGGCCTCCATTCCGGTGGTGAAGAACGGCAGGTTGTAAAGCAGCGTTGGAGCCAGGCCGGCGGCTTGGCGGGCAAATTCCTGGTAATAGGCGATGATGCCTTCCTGGCTGTGCCGGAAAAAGTGCGGCGGCATCAGCAGCAGCGCGGTGGCGCCGACTTCCGTTGCGTTCCGGGCAAGCACAACCGCGGCTTCGACGGTGGAGTGCGAGACGTTTACGATCACAGGCGTACGGCTGCGGCGGACCGCCATCAAGGCGAGGCGCATGCGCTCCTCGACGTCGTAGTGGATGAATTCGCCTGTCGCGCCAAGCACCGCGACGCCTTTCACGCCGCGCTCATTCACAAAATCCAGAATATCGAGCGCCAAACTGAGATCTATCGTGTGGCCATTTTCCCGCCGCGGCGCAATCACAGCGGCCATGGCGCCGAGCACGACGCCTTCACCCAACCGGGTCATAGTTCGTTCCTATCTGTTCCAGATTTTTCGCCACGCTCGCCAGACGGGTATACTCATCACATCGGACAAACACATGGATTCGACTAGCATATCGCGCAGATCCCTCCTCAATCGCTACAGCGCCGCGACCACAGCCGCGGCCTTCCAGATTATTCGCCCCGAATTGGTGCGCGGGCAAGGCAAAGAAAAGCTCCGGGCCGGGCTGGTGGGTTTCGGCGGCCGAGGGCGCCAAGCCATTGTCGACCACCTGAAGGGCACAGAAAACACCGAGGTCGTCGCCGCCGCCGACATCTTCGAAGACAAGCTGGAATCCAATCTGCGCTGGCTGCGGGAAGAGCCCCGGAACGCCGATATCCGCGACCGCGTGAAGATAGATCCCGACAAACGGTTCGTCGGTTTTGACGCCTACAAAAAACTGCTGAAAACCGACATCGACATCGTGTTCCTGGCCACGCCGCCCGGCTACCGGCCGGAGCATTTTGAGGCAGCCGTGGAAGCGAAGAAGCACGTGTTCTGCGAGAAGCCGTTCGGAACCGATCCGGCGGGCGTGCGTCGATTCATGGCGGCGGCGAAAAAGTCGGAAGAATTGAAACTAACCGTCGTCAGCGGCGCGCAGCGCCGGTTTGACCGCAAGTACATGGAGACGTTTGACCGGATTAAGAACGGCGCGATTGGCGATATCGCCGCCGGATACGCCTACTGGGTTGGGAACCCGGTAATCCAGCAGAAGGCCCGCGACGCCAAATGGGGCGACATGACGTGGCAGCACCGCGCCTGGTACAGTTTCGTCTGGATTTGCGGCGATCAGGTAGTGGAGCAGCACCTGCACAATATTGATGTCATGAACTGGTTCATGGGCGCGCATCCGTCGAAAGTCGTGGCTACTGGCGGGCGCTGCTGGCGGCCCGGCGATGACATCTACGGCAATATCTACGATCACATCTCGGCCGATTTCGAGTACCCGAACGGCGTGCGGCTATCGAGCAACTGCCGCCAGTTCCCGGCCGGTCAACAGATCCATCGCAAGATCGGCGAACTGCTGGTGGGGTCAAAAGGTAAGAGCAACTGCAATGATCTGGCCGGTCCGGGGCCGAACATCAATCCGTACGTCGCTGAGCACACAGCCTTGGCGAAATCGATTCGCGGCGATGGGCCGTATGTGAATCACGCGATGGCTGTCGCCGAAAGCACTTTGACATGCATCATGGCACGGGAATCGGCTTATTCGGGTCAGGAAATCACATGGGAACAGGCGATGAACTCAACTTTGGATTTGCAGCCGAAGGAGTTTGGTTACGACGTTAAGATGGACGTGACGCCGCTGCCGCAGCCTGGGGTTTATAAGTTCGTGTAGACCTGTGTAAAATTCGCGGCGAAGCGCATTCGCGTTTTAAGAGACATGAGAAATATATTTCTATTGCTGGCAACGGGACTGGCACAGGCCCAGTATTTTCCCCTGGAAGTTGGGAACCAATGGATTTACCGCGTCGCGGAGGTTTTGCGGGCGGAAATCGCCGATGGGACCGAGTCGATGTGGGCCGATTTCAACGCGGCCGAGGGGACATCGTATCCCACGGCCTTCGATACCTGCACGGGGCGCGGGCGCGTCGAAAAACGGGATGCGCCGGTGGAAATACTGGACCGGATTTGGGCAAGCGGAATCCAGATTAGTTATAGCGCGACGAATTGCGCCGATGCCGACGTGACTGATGACCTCTAGTTACAAGCTTGCGTACGCGCGCGGTTATCAGCCTGCGCATGGCGCTCGAGAATTGGACCCGCGGTCCGCTCCAACTCCGATTCCTCAGCGGGCAATTATTCGACTTCGCCATTCGCGACGCTTCGGGCGGGACCGTGTATTTCTGGTCGGCGAATAATCTGTTTACCGCCGAGGTCCGGGAACTCACGGTGGCGGAGAGGTAAAATGAAGGATTGCGAGAAAACACCGGAGCCGCGCCCGTAAGTGAACCAATCGGGCTGCGAACGTTCCTGCTGGCCGTCTTGGTGTCCATCCTTTGGGGAGGCAATCTTGTCTCCATTCGCGTCGGCGTGGACAGTGTGCCGCCGCTTTGGAGCGCGTTCTGGCGCATGGCGGTGGGAACGGTGCTCGTCACTGGATGGGCGCTTTCCCGCGGTGTTTCCATCCGGCCGGCACCCGGCGAGTGGAAATCGCTGTTCTATTTAGGTGTGCTGTTTACCGTGCAAATCGGACTGCTGAATACGGCGGCGGCGATGACCTCGCCATCGTACGGCGTGGTGATCCTGAACTCGTACGCGGTCTTCGCCAACATTGTCGGCCACTTCTGGCGAGGACCGCGACTGGAGGACAAGCTGACCGGAATGCGTGTTCTGGGACTGTGCGTAGCGATTGCCGGGCTGAGTGTGTTGACCATGGGACAGGCGCCGGGAACGCTGGCGCCGCGGCCGTTGTTGGGAAATATACTCATGGTGCTTTCGGCGTTTTTGCTGGGTTACCGGCAGGTCTATACGCGATGGCTGGTGCAGAGTGTGGACCCTGTGCGGACGGTGATCTGGCAAATGGCGTGGTCGGTACCGCTGTTCTTTCTGATCGCCGTGGTGTCTGAACCAATGGTTCATGGCCACGTGACGTGGCAGGCGTTGACGGCGATCGGCTACCAGGGATTTGTTGTGGCGGGAATCTGTTTCATCGTCTGGACGGAACTATTGCGAAAGCACTCGGCCGGGACGCTGTCGATGTTCTCGTTCCTGGTGCCGGTGGCGGGGATCGCGCTCAGCGGATGGATCTTTGGCGAACCGCTGACTCCAGGCCTGCTGATTGGCGGGCTGTTGGCGCTGGCAGGCGTGTACATTGTTACGCGCGTGAGTGGTTCGGTGGTATAAGATACGGGCATGGTTCGAATAACCCTGGTGGCGCTGTCGGAAACGCGGCGGACGTAAGGTCGAAGACAACCTTCGGCATGCTGATGGCGGGCGGCGGAAAGAGCGACGACGCGTCCTTCCGCTGGTTCCTCGCGCGGGTCGGCGGCGGCGATGTTGTCGTGTTGCGCGCCTCCGGTACTGGCAGCTATAACTTGTATTTCCTGGGGCTTGCCAATCTCGATTCCGTGGAGACGATCGTGTTCAAATCCGCGCGACCAATGGAACTATGTTCGCCACTGGAGTAACACGCCCGTGGCGACGGCGCTGAACGACGCGATCCGGCGGAGCGTCCCGGTAGGCGGCACTAGCGCCGGGTTGGCGATATTGGGCGAATTCTCGTTCTCCGCCAAGCACGATACCGTTACCAGGGCCACGGCTCTCGCCGAACCGTTTCATGCAAAAGTAACGGTGCACAAAGGGTTACTACGCATTCCGATGATGGACTGCCTGATCACCGGCAGCCACTTCGCCAAACGCGACCGTATGGGGCGCTTGTTGGTTTTTCTGGGACGAATTCACAGCGAGAATGCTTGTGTCGATGTGCGCGGGATCGGGATTGATGAGCGCGCCGCTGTGACGTTCGACGAAAATGGCCAGAGTGCGACCGGGACAAGCCGCCGATATTCCGTCAATGGACGTAGCGGCGGTACCCAGCGGCGCTCGATTCGATTGGAAGAAATGGGCCCGGGCGGCGGGCAACACTTATCAACTGCGCGTTGAGGCCGGAGTTGTGAAATCGTCGGCAAGTTGAACCTACGGGTCCCAATAACGTCATAATATATGCAGTCCCCGACAGTGTCGTAACCATGGGGACCCTTTCCCCAAAAACTGAGGCCAAATGATTTTCCGGCTCGCCGCGGCTTGTGCCGTACTTGTGTCCGTTGCGATGGCGCAGACCCCCTTGACAATGGAGCGCCCGCGCATTGGAAAGCCACCGATCCTCCCCGTCTCCGAAGTGAAAAAGGGAATGAAGGCGATCGCCTGGACCGTCTTTGAGGGGACCGAGCCGGAGGCCGTTCCGGTGGAAATCATTGGCGTCTGGAAGAACGCCAACGGCCCCAAAGCCGATGTCATTCTGGGCCGCATGGGCGGCAAGGCGGAGCGCACAAACGTCGCGGGCGGCATGAGCGGCAGCCCGGTTTATGTGGACGGCAAGTTGATCGGCGCCATCGCGCTGCGGCTGAGTTTTTTCTCGCCGGACGCCATCTGCGGCATTACGCCCATCGAGAGCATGTTGGAA
>CAMDKT010000154.1 GCA_945900935.1 Candidatus Sulfopaludibacter sp. SbA3
ACCAGCCCCACCGTCGCCGCCAGCGATGGATCTCCCGCCGTAATATAAGCCACCAGCGCCGGCTCTTTCTTCTCCCGCAGTTCCGCAAACCGTCGCCCGATTCGAGTGCTAATGCTACCCATCCAAATCCCTCAAATTCTCACGATAAATATCAATGTCTTTATCCCCACGCCCCGAAAGGTTCACCAAAAACACTTTCCCCGGCTCCCCAGGCGCACGCCGAACAGCCTCCGCCACCGCATGTGACGACTCCAATGCCGGAATAATTCCCTCCGTCCGCGACAGCATTTTCGCCGCCTCCAACGCCGAAGCATCCGAACAGTTCACGTAACTCGCCCGCCCCTCATCCGCCAAATACGCATGTTCCGGCCCAATCATCGCGTAATCCAACCCCGCCGAAACCGAATGCGTCAACGCAATCTGTCCATCGTCATTCTGCAAAACATAGCTATAACATCCCTGCAAAACCCCCGGCGATCCCCCCGCAAACCGCGCCGCGTGTTCCCCCAGCGTCAAGCTCCGCCCGCCCGCTTCCACCCCCACCAACTCCACGCCCGTGTCCCCAATAAACTCATGAAACATCCCAATCGCATTCGACCCCCCGCCCACACACGCAAACACCGTGTCCGGCAGCTTCCCCTCGCGCTCCAAAAACTGCGCCCGAGCCTCTTTCCCGATCACGCAATGAAAATCCCGCACCATCATCGGATACGGATGCGACCCCAATGCCGAGCCCAACAAATAATGCGTATTCTCCACATTCGTCACCCAGTCCCGCATGGCCTCGCTGATCGCGTCCTTCAACGTCCGCGACCCGTTCGTAACGCTGACAACCTTCGCCCCCAACAGCCGCATCCGGAACACATTCAGCCGCTGCCGCCGCATGTCTTCCTCGCCCATGTACACCGTGCAGTCCATCCCGAACAACGCGCACACCGTCGCCGTCGCCACGCCATGTTGTCCCGCGCCCGTCTCCGCGATCACGCGACTCTTCCCCATCCGCCGCGCCAGCAATATCTGTCCCAAACAGTTATTGATCTTATGCGCGCCCGTATGCAGCAGATCCTCGCGCTTGATGTAAATTCGCGCGCCGCCCAGTATCCCCGACAACCGTTTCGCTTCCCACAACGACGTTGGCCGCCCGGCATAGTTAGTCATCAAATCGGCCAATTCGGCATGGAACGCCGGGTCCTGCCTCGCCGCCTCATAGGCCTTTTCCAGTTCGTCCAATGGCGCCATCAGCACCTCCGGTACAAACCGCCCGCCATAGGGCCCGAAGTGCCCGCCTTTATCCGGTTGCGATGTCGTGATCATACAGAATGTGCCGCCGCGATAAATCGCGCCATGCGGCCGTGATCCTTCTTTCCAGGTGCAAATTCCAACCGCGAACACGCATCTACGCCCCATGGCCGTGCCGCCGCGATCGCCTCCCGCACATTGTTCTCATCCAGCCCGCCCGCCAACAATATCCGCCCCGCCGCGCCACGCGCCCGCGCCCAGTCGAACGTCTCCCCGCTCCCGCCATACATCTCCGTCGGCGTGTCCAACAAAAACGCCTCCGCCGGAAAGGCCTCCAACTGTTCCAATGAAAACCCGTCCCCCACTCGAAACGCCTTCCAAACCCGGACCCCCGCCGGCACGCCATCCGCGCCTTCGTCGCCATGCAACTGCGCCACGTCCAACCCCGCTTCCCGCACGATCTCCGCCACCCGCCCCGTCGTTTCATTCACAAACACGCCGACCTTCAAAACACCCTCCGGAACCGCCGCCGTAATTGCCGCCGCCTCAGCCGCGGATAGGTACCGCGGGCTCCCAGGATAAAAATTAAACCCCAACGCCCCCGCCCCCGCTTCCACCGCCGCCAGCGCGTCGCCGACGTTCGTGATCCCGCAAACCTTCACCACCGTCACGACCGCAGCGCCTCCAACGCCCCCGCCGGGTCCGGCGACTTCATCAAATGCTCCCCAACCAGGAACGCCCGGTACCCCGCGCTCCGTAACACCCTCACATCCTCGTTCGAATGAATGCCGCTCTCGCTCACTCCCAATATACCCGCCGAAAACCGCTCCGCCAAGCGCAAAGACGTGTCCAAATTGACCGCAAAAGTGTGCAGATCGCGGTTATTAACGCCGATTAGCGTCGCCCCGGAATCAATCGCCCGTTCGAATTCCGCCTCATTATGAACTTCAACCAAAGCGTCCATTCGGTACTCCTCCGCCAATTCCCGGAACCGCCGCAGTTCGCCGTCCTCCAAAATCGCCGCAATCAACAAAATCGCATCCGCGCCAAACGCCGCCGCTTCAATCACATGCAGCGAATCGATCGTAAAATCTTTTCGCAGCGCCGGCAACCGAACCGCCGTCCGCGCCGCCCGCAAATCCGCAGATTTTCCCTGGAAAAATCGCTCGTCCGTCAGTACGCTTAATGCGCAAGCCCCGCCCTTTTCATAGAGTTGCGCGATCCCAGCCGGGTCGAATGTCTCGCTCAAAAGTCCCTTGCTCGGCGATGCTTTTTTGATCTCCGCAATGATCGCCGGCGTCGAATTTTCCAGCGCCGCCCGGAATCCCCGCCGTTCACAGACTAACCGCTGTGCCGCCTCTTCCAATGCAAGCGTATCCGGCTTGTTTTCAACAAGTTCCTGACGCTTATGAGCAACGATACGCGCAAGTATGTCCGGAACGGCGATCATTTCCTTTCCGCCATTTTAACCTGCACCTGTGCCCGCATCGAATTCATCCAATCACGGGTCTTGGCCGCCCGCAACCGCTTCGTCAATTCCTCGCGCACTTTCTCCACGCCCGGCTCGTCTAACCCCATCAATTTAAACAGGTAGTATCCATTGGGGAGCTGCACCGGCGCGCTCACATCGCCCACATTCAGCTCCCAAATCACTTTCTTCGCCGCCGCCGGAAAGTCGTCCGTAATCTTCAGCGGACCATAATCCCCGTTCTTCGCCTTTGAAACCGGATCTTTCGAATACTCTTTCACCATCTCCGCAAAATCCGCGCCGCCCTGAATTTTTGCCCGGATCTCTTTCGCCAAAGCTTCATCCTCAGCGACATACACGATCTTCACGCGCGCCAGCGAGACGTATTTCAAGTTCTCCGCATAAGCTTTTTTCACTTCAGAATCCGAAACTTGCATCAACTTTTCTTCCGCCTGCATCAGCGCGTTTGACAGCGCCTGCAGCCGCGTCAGCTCCAATTGCTGGCGGAATGGCGGCGTCTGATCCAGCTTCTGCTCCACCGCGATCTTAGTCATTCGCCGCATGAAACCAATCCCGCGCAGCATCTCCACAGGGTTATCGCGCAGATTCGACCGCAGTTTTTCGTCCATCGCGCCCAGATAAGCCTCGATTTCCGCCGGCGAAACCGGCTGGCCTTCCAGCGTGGGCTTCGGCTTCATCGTCACCACCACCGCTTTGCGATGCTTTTCCACCCATTCCAGATTTCGCTTCTGTTTGATCCCGGTGAAGATCGGATCCTTAACTTTTTCATAGGCATCCACGGTCACGCCCGTGCGTTGAAAAATGTAATAGCCATTTGGCAGCCGGAACGGCGGGCAATACGCTCCGTCCTTCAAGCCGAACGCCACATCCTTCACGATTTGCGGAATCTCGTCAGCCATTCGGATTTCGCCATAATCGCCGTCTTTTTCCCGGGACTCCGCGTGCTTGGAATACTCCTTCACCATCGCCACAAACGGTGCCCCGCCTTGCAACTTCTTGTGAATCTCTTCCATCCTCCGCTTGGCTTGCAACTCTTCGGTTTCGTTGGTGAACGGCAGATAGATCAGCTTTACGTTCACGGCCGAATACGCCGCCAGATTCGCCTGATAATAGCCGCGCTGCTCGAAGGGCGTCACCACTTCTTCCATCTCGTGCTGCTGAATCAGGGCATTCGACAAAAGCTGAATGCGCGTCATTTCCAATTGCAGCTTCAGGAGGCTCTGCGCGGGCAACCCGCGTTTCTCCGCCTCCGCCCCCATGCGCCGCAGCCACCCGACGTAGCGCAACATTTCCGACGCGCTGTTCCGGGCCACTTCCTTCGCCTTCGGATCCATGGCGATGATTAACTGCTGGAACTCCTCCGCCGTAATATCCTGGCCGTCGAGTGTCGCGACGACTTCGCGGGGACGGCTCGGATCGATCTCAATCTGGCGGCCTTCCGGGGGGCGAACGGGTTGCGAGAATACGCCGCCGACCATTAGAAAAGCCGCGGCCAAGAAAATCTTCATCTTTTTCAGTGTACTGAACCTCCTATACTAAATACGACCCTCAGGAGATATCGTGAGTTTTCGGTTCGTGAATGTTACCCTCGCCGTCTGCCTTTCCAGTCTCGCGTTCCCGCTTGCGGCAGCTCCTGAAAACCCGGACGCCGTTCTCCGCAAAGCGTTTCGTAAACCGCCCGTCGAAGGGTGGATTCAAATCCATCTGGAGGGAACGCCCGCTGAAATCGGATACCAGCATGGCAACCTGCTCGCCAAAGAAATCGCTGAACTGCAAAAAGTGATCGCGCTCGAACTCGAGCACGACACGAAGAAAGACTGGGAGTTTTTTCGTAAAGCCGCCGAAGAAGTTTTGTGGCCCAAGGTCGAGCCAGAGTACCGCGACGAACTGAACGGCATCGTCGACGGCTTGCTCTCGCGAGGCGTTCGTCTCGACATCTGGGACGTCGTCGCCCTGAACGCCTTTCTCGAATTGGGGCCCTACTACGTTCCTTACTGGGACAAAAAACAGCCGGACGCTGAGCATCAAAAACCTGTTTCCGTCCCCGAACGCTGCAGCGCGTTTATCGCCACCGGCGACTACACCAAGGACGGCAAGATTGTGATGGGTCACAACGCCTGGACCGGTTATCTCGACGGCCAGCGCTGGAACATCGTCTTTGACATTGTGCCGGAACGCGGCAACCGGATTTTCATGGATGGCCTGCCGGGAGTGATTCACAGCGCCGACGATTTCGGCGTCAATTCGGCGGGTATGATGATTACCGAAACCACGATCAGCCAGTTTTCCGGATTTGATCCCGATGGCATCCCGGAGTTCATCCGCGCCCGGAAGGCGATGCAGTACGCCTCGTCCATTGATGAGTTCGCCCGCATTATGATTGAAGGCAATAACGGCGGCTACGCCAACAACTGGCTCGTTGGCGACAACAAGACCGGCGAGATCGCCAGTCTGGAACTCGGCCTGATAAACGTCACACTGCGCCGCAGCGCCGATGGCTACTTCGTAGGTTCCAACTTCCCGGTAAACGAGAAACTCGCCGAGGAAGAAACGACGTTTAACAGGAAGGATCGCAGCGTCAGCGCCAATGCCCGCCGTATTCGCTGGGAGCAACTGATGGCGGAGTGGAAAGGGCGCATCGACGTGAAGGCCGGTCAACGATTTCTCGGCGACGCGGTCGACAGTTTCACCGGAAAGATCGACCCGAATGAGCGGACACTCTGCGGTCGCATCGACCTCTCACCGCGCGGCATCGTTTCCTGGGTCCCGGCCTTTGGCCTCGCCGGCGCCGTGCAAAACAAAGTGATGGACGCTGGAATGGCATCGCAAATGAGCTTTTCCGGGGCCATCGGCCCGCAATGCGGACCGCCATTCCGCGCCTCGCGGCATCTGGCCAAACATCCGGAGAACAACTGGACCCGGCCTTATTTGAAGGACATGCCGGCGAGACCTTGGACGACGTTGAGGGCCGAGCCCAAGCCTCGCTGAACTACTTGCGGACGCGCCCTTCCCAGCGCAACCCGGCTCGCCACAAACGCGGCGCGCCGATCATCGGCACGGGCGTGAAACCGGTATAAAACCGGCGGTCCAGCAGGTTTTCCCACGACGCGATCGCCGACACCTGCTCCGTCAATCCATGACGCAATGCCAATTGCACCGTGGCATAACCCGGCAATCGGAAGACATTCAAATCGTCTTCATACTGCGCCGCAAAACTTCGCAGCCCCCCGCTGACGAGCGTCTTGCCCTTCGCCCACATCAGCATGGCATTTCCGGCGTGTTTCGGTACCTGCGGAATGCGCCGACGATTGGCAAACCGGCTCTCGCTATAAAGCCATGCCAACTCCAAACGCAAGTCGCGCCAACGCTGCGTCACGTTTGCCTCAACGCCCCGCGTTAATGCCGCCCCGGCGTTTCGCCGCTGGCGTTCGATCAACGCCGGCGTCGCCAGCAAGGTTACATTCGTGACCAGATCCGTCAACGACGTGCGATAAAACGTCACGCCTCCCCGCGTTGTTTCGCCCGAAAAATCCACGCCGATCTCGGAACCGAAAGCGATCTCCGGTTTCAAGGCATCGTTCGCTCTGGTTACCGCATTCCCGGCGCGGAACTCGCGGTACAACTCATTCAACGTCGGCGCGCGGAAAGACCGGTACACCGTGCCCCGTCCACGCCACTGTTTTTTGCCCAACACGAATCCGCCGCTGGGCGAAAAGAACGCCCCCTGATTGCCCGCCGCATGCATGCGCCCGCCGCCGAACAACTTGAGCGGCCCCGCCTTCACGTCGGTTTGCAGGAACGCTCCGCGCTGCCATTGCACGCCGCCCCGGTTGCTGAATCCGGTTGGGAGCGTCGTCTCCACGCTGTAGCCTTCGGCTCGCGTGAAGTCTCCGCCGAATAACGCGTTCGCGACGCCGCGCTGTAAGCGATACAACGCCGCCCCGCCAGTCACGTCCGCCGGCACCTGTTGCCGCATCGAAAGCCGTTCCGTTTGGCGGTTCGCCGCGATCACCGAAAAACTAGCATGAAACTCTTCCTGCCCATGCCAGGCGGTGAGCGACAAACTGTCCTTCCCAACCTCGCGGAAATACTGACCCGACACGTTTCCCAGACTCGTCGAATTCCGCTGGGCAACGGTGCCGTTTGCCCGGTCTTCGGTCAGCGCGTCGAACTTCAGGAAGAAGCGGTCCTTCGCGCCCAGGTAATCGAGCCGAATGTCTCCCGCCACGAAGTCCACGCCGGCCCGCGTGTCCACCGCGCCTCGCCGGCCATCCTCGATGATAAAAAACCCGTCTGTTCGAAACGCCCGCCCCTGTGTGCTCATCGCCCAGCGCGGCCGCAAATGGCTGAACCCGCCGCTGAGTTGATGGGTATTTTTATTGCCGCCTTCGTAGGCTCCATGAACGCGCCACGGTTCGGCCGGCCTCGAAAACAGATGGATGGACCCGCCGATGGCGCGGTCGCCAAACATGCTTGTGGACGCCCCACGCACGACCTCGATCCGGTCAATATCTTCAGGCGAAAATCGTGTCCAATACACCCATCCGCCGAAGGGATCGTTGGCCGGTACGCCATCCCAAAGCACCAGCGTCCGCGACGCGCCACTCGAGCCCAATCCGCGCAGCGAGATGCCCTGCGTGGTTGGATTCGCGACAACACTCGAAGTCCGCCGGAACAGCGTGAAACCCGGCACAGACCGCAAGCGGTCGTCCACATTCACTCCCGGTGTCGCTTGTATCTGTAGTTTGTTGAGAACCGTGATCGACGCCGGAGCCTCGGCCGCGATGTTTTCATTAACGGTGATCTCGGTTCGCACCGGGTCCAGCGTTTTCGTCTGCTGCGCCGACAGCACGCCCGCCAAACAGCCGAAAGTTAAGATTCCTAAATTCATCTGGAACCCTAAGGTTATCACGACCCGGTTACCACGCCCGCTCCCGCGGGTACGCGCGTGACGTCGGATGTCAGGACCAGGACATACCCATCCCCTGCCTCGGGCAAGACCCGCTCCAGTCCATGCGTCGCTCCATACGGCGTCGGCTCGACGACGGCCAGGTACCGCAAGACCGTGTACAAATGCCCATCCCGAGGCACTTCCAGCACGCGCTCCTGCGTACGCACGGAGTAGCTCACGCCCGCCTCCTCCAGCCGCGCGCTCAACCACGCGGCCGTTTCCAGGGCGCTTTCCAACCATTCGATTCCCGCTTCGCCGACGAACAGATCAATCACGATATGCACCGTCACCGCGTCTTCCTGAGCGTTTTCCCGGACATGCAACTCGCCCTGACGCGCGGACGAGCGCCAGTCAATTGAGCGCGCCGCATCGGACGGCGTGTAGGGACGTAGCCGGTAAAACTCATCCCCGCTCCCAGCCCGGCGGGTCTGCATCTCGCCCTCCACCCGCGCCAGAAAATCCTCTACGTATGGTTTCGGTTCCAGTGCCGGATAAACCAGCACATCGGCATGAAGCGTCACGCGCGCGCCCCGTTCGGCGAAGCCGAAGGGAAAGCGCGACGTGAACTCCAGGGAGTTATCCCGGAACCGCCCGCGTCTGCTGAATCGCACGGGCGCGTACTCCGTCAACGCTTCACCGCCGCCGATCATGGGAAAAAAGAGCGGCTGCGTCAAGCCATCGGCATGTATCGATTGCAGACGCGTGGCAAAGCTGGGCATCCAGCTTTTTTCATTGCGCACAACGAGTTTCGCGGTGGCCTGTTCGCGCGCGAAAAGATGCTCCGGCGGATGAAATTCAACCTCCAGCCCGGCGAGCGACAATCGATTCACCAGGCCCGAAACAAGCAGCGTCGCCATCAATGCCGACGTGATGAGAAAGATCAGATTGTTCGCTGAAACGAACGCGGCGCCTGCCGTTAGCAGTACCGCCAGGGTGAAGGCCAAGCCCGCCCTGGTGATCCGCTGATCGAGCCGTTTTCGCCAGGCCCCGGAGAGGCGTCGCCACATTGTTCGCATCCATTGTTGATAATACAGCGATGGACACCGCTCCCGGACTTCGGCGCGCGTTACACTTGCGCCATCTTATCTTCATGGGCCTGATCATCATCCAGCCCACGGCGCCGATGCCGCTCTTCGGCGTCGTCAGCAACAAGGCGGGCGGCCACGTCGTGTCGACGATTCTGGTCGCGATGGTTGGAATGCTTCTGACGGCCATTAGCTACGGCCGCATGGCCCGGCTGTATCCCAGCGCCGGCTCCGCCTACACTTACGTCGGCAAGGAGATCCACCCCACGTTGGGTTTCGTCACCGGCTGGGGGCTGCTGCTGGACTACGTTATCAACCCGCTCATCTGCGTCATCTGGTGTTCCAAAGCCGCCGGGAATCTCATCCCCTCCGTGCCGTATCTGGCGTGGACGCTTTTCTTCGCGCTGCTATTCACGTGGCTGAACATGCGGAACATTCAGGCGGCGGCGGCGACACACAAATATCTGGCAATCGCGATGGGAGTTGTTGTCGCCTGGATGCTCGCCGCGACCGCGAGATTTGTCACCGCAAACCCCACCGATTTCCTGAAGCCTTTTTACGATCCGTCGACGTTCTCGGTATCGACATTCTCCGCCGGCACCGCGCTGGCGGTGTTGACGTATATCGGCTTCGACGCGATTTCGACGCTCTCGGAAGAAACCGTCGATCCCAAGAACACGATTCCAAAAGCGACGGTGCTGGTTTGCCTGCTGATTGGCGTGCTGTCGGCAATTGAAGTCTATGCGGGCCAGTTGGTGTGGCCGCACGGCCAGCCGTTCCCCGATGTGGACACGGCCTACGTTTACATCGCCGGCCGCGCGGGCGGGCCATGGCTGTTTCACGCGGTGAATCTGACGTTGCTGATTGCGACCATCGGTTCGGGTTCCGGCGGACAGATGGCCGGGGCGCGGTTGCTTTACGGCATGGGCCGGGACAACGTGTTGCCAGCGGGGTTCTTCGGGCGCATTGATGTTGTGCGACAGGTTCCGGCGTTGAATGTGTTATTGATCGGAGTCATTGCATTGGCCGGGGCGATGACAATGACTTACGAGTTAGGCGCTGAGTTACTCAATTTCGGAGCCTTCATTGGATTTCTCGGAGTGAATCTGGCGGCATTCCTGCGGGCGTTCCGGGAGCGGAGCGCGGCGGCGATCGCACCGGCGGCGGGCTTCTTGCTGTGTCTGTATATGTGGGCGAGTTTGAGTCCGAAATCGTTGTTGTTGGGGGCGGGGTGGGCCGCTGTTGGGCTTGGGTACAAGCTGTTGCGTAAACCGGCGGCGGTCTGAGTTCAAACAAGGGCATGGCGACTATCGTTCTACATACAGCAGACCTTCCGGAGTATAACGGCCCGCTGATTCCGGGCTTGAAGCCGCCTATTACCGTGCCTCTTTACTCTGATGATGGGGACCCGGGAGATTCGCGGTAAGGGGCCGAAGGCCGTCGAATGAGAGTTCTACGGCTCGACGCCAATATCCGGTGCTGGATTCTCGCTGAAATCAGACCTCCGCAGCATTTCTCTACGGCATCAGGTTGACCGCACACCCTGAGGCTTGAACGTGAACCAGTTTCCCACTAACACGGCAATCAAATGACGCCGTTTCACCCTTGATGAGTCGCGACAATATAGGCCTCCTCGCTGTTTGGTGTGGGTAAGGACGGGCGTGCGCAATGAGGGCATTCGGTTCTTGGAGGCGTCGGCAAGGAAGGAATCTCGAATGGATGAGGGGCGTGATGGAGTGCCGGGTTCGCTTCCTG
>CAMDKT010000155.1 GCA_945900935.1 Candidatus Sulfopaludibacter sp. SbA3
CACTCGCCGTAGGTGCGCTCAAACAAGCAAAACGTCGAGCCCGTGTCGAGGATGGCAGTCAGATCAACGTCACGCTTGCCGGAGATCAATTTGACAGGAATGGCAATGCCATTGTCGCGGTCGTCGTAAATATGCGAGATACCGAAGTCGAGTCGCGTCGGCAAAAATCACCAACCGCCCCATGGGAGATCGTCCGGCAGCGAAACGCGGGTCAGGAACGGTGACGTCACGCCCTTCGCCCGAGCCTCCTCGCAGACGGCCTTTCCGTCCATTCCATGACTAATCAGCCGATCCCCTTCCACGACTACCCACTGGTCAACGTACTCGCTTGCATGGTCCCTTATCCATTCCTGCTCGACGTTCCGCGGATTATAGGGGCGCGTCGACAGTCGGCTCCTCGCAACAGCCCCTTCGTCGCTGGCAGTCACGATAAGCTCCTGGTTTTCGGCGAAATTCACCGGCTCCAACGGGCGTAAAGTCCCGTTCTCGAAAACGGCTTGAAAGGTACGCGTCATTGCCTTTATTGTAGGACTATTTCCCTTCGGGCAAATCCTGCGCGCAACGGAAGCCGATGGCGGGACTGGCGAGGCGGCCGGGCACGCTGGACCACTCGTAGGTCACGCCCTCGGCGAGGGTCCGGTTGTAAGCGCCGCCCTTGATGTAATGCCACGGCTCACTGGCTGTCGGGGGAGGCTTTAATAAAGTGCTGAAACTTTCGATGGCATGGCCGCTGGGCGTGTGGGGATGGTCGATCCATTCCCACACATTTCCGGTCATGTGGAGGAGTTTATAGGGGCTGGCGCCGAATTCGAAACTATTGACGGGCGCAGGGGCGTTGCCGGCGGCGTTGGCGTTGGCCCGCGCCTCATTGTTGCCCCAGGGATAATTGCGGCCATCGACGCCGCGCGCGCCTTTCTCCCACTCCCGTTCGGCGGGCAGACGTTTACCGGCCCAGGCGCAGAAATCCCTGGCATCGAAAAACGTGACGTGGGCGACCGGCAAATCGGGGGCATCGGCGGCGAAGCCGTGAGGAAGCGTGCGGCCGGACGCGGTGGCGAACTCGCGATAGGCCTTGTTGCTGACTTCGGTTACATCCAAGTAGAAAGCCGGGAGCTTAACAGGCGAGTGGGCCGAACCGAAGAGGAATTCTCCGGCGGGAATGAGCGACATGGGGCCGCCCTTCCCGTTGAGTGCGGGAGCAGTGCCGTTACGCGGCGGGTCAGGCACAGGTTGCGGTTTCTTGATCAACAGCCAAAGGACGACACTTCCAATCAGGAGCGAGGCGAGGCCGACGGCGATGATGGGACCCGATTTGAGTCCCTTTGACTTCGCCGCAAATTTTTCGGAGGAGGCGGCGCTGGGCTTAGCGCCGTCGCGAACTTCGGCGGCAATGCTCAGCAGGACTTGGCGAATGGCACCGAAGCTCTGGAGCCGATCCTCCGGTTTTTTGGCGGCGCAGCGGACGATAAGGTCGGAAAGACTGCCCGGGATGCCGGCGGCGGCGAGCTTAGCGGGGTCGGGATTTTCGTGCAGGATGACGTAAAAGAGCCGCTCCATGCTGTCGCCGGAGACGAGGCGCTCGCCGGTGAAGAGTTCATAAAGAACAATGCCGTAGGAATAGATGTCGGCCAGCGGGGTGATGCTGACGCCCATGACCTGTTCGGGCGACATATAGAAGGGCGTGCCCATTGTGTTGCCGGCCTTGGTGAGGTTGAAGCCGGCGGCTTTGGAAATGCCGAAATCCATGATTTTCGACCGGCCGGACTGTTCCAGAAAGATATTTTCCGGCTTCAGATCGCGGTGGATGATGCCGCGGCTGTGAACGTATTCCATGGCGGCGGCGCATTCGGCGGCGATACGAAGGCGGTTGAGCAGATCGCCGGTTTCGCCTTTGCGCATGGCGTCGCGAAGGTCGCTGCCGCGGAGGAATTCCATGACGATGAAGGGACGGCCCGATTCCTCGCCGTAGTCGTGAATGGTGACGATGTGATCGTGCTGAATGGCGCCGGACATGCGCGCTTCGTGGAGAAAGCGTTCCTTGGTATCCGCGTCGCGGCAGCCGTCATCGGTGAGAATCTTGACGGCAACTTGACGGCCGATTACGGTGTCCAGAGCGCGGTAGACATGGGACATACCGCCGCCGAGGAACTCCTGCAGCTCATATTTTCCGAACTGCGCGGGTAGTTGCATGAGCGATTATGCGAGTAAGGTGATGACGAAGTAAATGCCTGCCATAAAAAGAAGCACCGCTACGGCGACGAGGATCATAACTCCGGTCTGGTTCTGCAAGGCGCGGGGGAGAATTTTTACGAATGCAGGGAGGCCGTCAGGGATCTGCTGGGTGCCGCTGACATTGGAGCGGGTGCCGGTCTGGTGCGTGGGAGCCCAGCCGCCCTGTCCCACGGGAGCGTTCGCAGTGGGCCGCTGCTGTTGTTGAGGCTGATTCTGCTGGGTATAGCCGGTCTGCTGCGGATAGCCCGGTGGCTGCGTATAGCCGGTTGGCTGGGCGGAGGCAGTGGGGTTTTGCGTCTGTGGCGGTCTGTTCTGCTGCATCGAGCCCATGGCGGGCATGGCGGTGGTCACCATCCGCTGCGAACTTTCCACGCCGAGGAATCGTTCGATATCGACAGCCGCGTCAAAGAGTTTCTGGTAGCGATCCTGCGGTTGTTTGGCGGTACTTTTGGCGACGATGCGGAGTACCTCGCGGTCAACCCCGGCGGCTTGCAGAGGCACCATATCGAGGGGCTCATAGAGAATCTTGTTGAAGATTTTTTCGATGGTGTCGCCCATGACCGGCTTGGCGCCGCAGAGCATCTCGAAGAGCAGGATTCCGAAGGAATAAACATCGACGAGATGGGTAACCTGCTGGCCGAGAACCTGTTCGGGCGCCATGTAGTAAGGCGTGCCGAGGGTGAAGCCGGCGCGGGTCAACTGCATACCCTCCGCCTTGGCGATGCCGAAGTCCATGAGCTTGATCTTGCCGGTGGAATCGACTTGCAGGTTTTCCGGCTTGATGTCGCGATGGATGATTTTCTTCTGGTGAATGTAATCAATGGCCTTGGCGATTTGAACAGCGAGGCGGAGGCGGTTGCGGATATCGCCGGCCCGGTTATTGCGCATGGCGTCCCGGAGATTTTCGCCTCGGAGGAACTCCATGACGATGTAGGGTTTGCCGCCCTCTTCGCCGAAGTCGAAAACATTCATGATGTTTTCATGAACGATGCTGGAGGCGACGCGGGCTTCCTGAAGAAAGCGCGCCTTTGCCTCAGCGTCCGAGCAACCCTCTTCCGTGAGGATCTTCACGGCGACGGTGCGCCCAAGCACAGTGTCCTGCGAACGGTAGACATGGGACATGCCTCCGCCGAGGAATTCCTGCAATTCGTATTTGCCAATCCGAGCTGGAAGCTGCATCATCGGGTATTCCGAGGTCTCATAGTATCATCTCACTCTTGAGGAAGTCGCGCAAAACGGACTCTGTCGCGGCGGGAGGTTGGGGAGAATTTGTCATTGGTTGGGGGCCTCGACCGGCCTTTGCGCTACTTGGCCACCAGCGGGACGCACTGCAGCGCCTGGTTAAACTCGCGCGAAAAAACCGGCACGTTGACTTCAAATTTATAGCTGGCTGTTTTGCCGTCGATGATCATGGGCGTGGCGGCTTTGCCCTGGCGCACGATCCACTCGATGCTCTGGCCGCCGCCGGTGGGGGTGACGCGGTCGGCGGCGTAAATGAAGCGGTAAATGCCCCAGAGTCCGGGTTGGGCTTCGACGTCGAAGGCGGTACCACCGACGAGTTTGACATTACCGCGGACGCCTTGCTGCCCCGAGCCCGGCCATGTGAACTGCTTGCCGCCGCCGGAGGCGCCGAAGGCTTGGGACTGGCCATCAATGTTGAGTTGGCTGCCGGTGACGACGTCGGACCGTAACGGCGTCAGCGTGTAAACCATTTTCGGCTGTTGCGAGCCGCCGGGGAAAACCATGTCGGAGAAGCGCTGGGATTGATTGACGAAGTTGACATAGGCGGGGTTGATCTGGATGTTGTCGGCACTGACAGGAACCCATTTGCCGCCGTCCTTCTTCATGTATTTTTTCAGATCCGCTTCGAGAAAAGCCCAGATTGCGCCATCGACCGGGCGGAAGACTTTGGACACGTCATCGAGGGTGGCGTCGACTTTGGCGGCGGGGCTGAAAGGGAACTTGCCGCGGAGGCCGGCGAAGCGCTGGTTGCAGAAGCCTGCGCCTTTGGCGTTGAGTTCATCCTTGCCCATGCCTCTGAGGAAGCGGTCAACCTGGATGATGGGGTCTTCGAGGATGCGGAAGGACGTTTGGTCGACTTTGCCCTCGGGGTCGGGATTGAAGCTGCGAGCGACGGCCTTCAGTTGCATGCGTGAATCGCCGGCGGCGTCGAGGGGTTTATTGGCCGCGCTTGGATCGGTCTTCAGATTCGGCACGGCGTCGGCGAGGGCCTTCTGGAGTTTGGCGAGGGAGTCAATGTAGACGCCATTTTTCTCGGCATAGATGTACTTCTGAACCGTCGCGGGAGCGGGCACAACTTCCATGACGGGTTGAAAGGCGATTCGAATTTTTTCGTTCTCGACGGCCAGGTTGCGCGTGGCGAGCCAGAAGAGGGCCATGAGCGGGGTGTCGTTAGAGACGATTTGATCCAGTTTCTTGGTGGCGTCGTCGAGATCTGTGTATTTCACGAATGTCGAGTTGTTGAGATAGCCGCGCCAGGCACTGATGTAGTCGATGGTGTAGCGGTCGGTGAGATTTTTCGCGAGATTGGGCCGGTCAATGGAGCCGAGATCGCAATTGGTGCGAGCTGTGTCTTTCGAGTTTGACTCTTCTCCGCAACGCACCCATTTGTCGCCGCCGAAGAAGGGGTCGGGGTTTTTGATGTATCCGGACATGGTGCTGAAGCCTTCTTTGGTGAAGGCGCCGGCGACGTCCTTATTGTTCACGATGATGGCTTCGGAGCCTTTGATATCGCGGTTGAAGTTGACGGGTTTGTTGGCTTTGTTGGCGGCGGCGAGCATGGACTGATAGATGCTGTCGACGCCTTCGAACTTGGCGAGGAAGTTGCGGCCGCGGGTGGCGGCGTCGGGATCGAAGGCGAGGGGGCAACCGCCGGAGTTACGCAGGTAGTCGGCGTAGAAATCGAACTGAGCGCGCGCAAGCTGGGCGCGGTCGGCGACGTCGCGGTTGGCCGACCAGGCGTTGAAGAGCGCGGCGGCAGTGATGTCCCTGGTGGACTTGTCGGGATAGACAGTGAGAGTAAGGTACGTGCGGAGGGCACCGAAATAGGTGCCGTAATCGTCGGTGGGCTGGGGGGCGAAGGGGAGATTTTTCAGCATACGCTGGATGCCGCTGTGGGTGGGGCCGAGGAGGGTCTGATTAAACTTCTGGCACCAGATTTCCTTGACGTGCGGATACATATCGTTGCCGGAGTAGAGACCCATGCGGAGCTTGTAGGGGGCGCCGTTCACTTTGTAGTTGTCGAGGTTTTCCAGCGTCTGGCGAAGGGCTTCGAGTTTTTCGAGGGAGGCTTTGTCGGGGAGGGCGTTCGGGTCGGTGATGTTGACGCTGGCGATGCCGCGGGCGTTATCGAGAGCATCATTTTCCAGCGTCCGGTTGCCGAAGTAACTGACGGTGAAGCCGAGGAGGGCGAACAACGCGAGCGCGGCGGCGACGCCGAGGAGGATGCGCTGGACCATGGACGTTTTGGTGCTGGAGCTCGATGCAACCTGCGCTTCGCGATCGTTAAGAATGACATCGTTGAACAGGCGGCCGAGGAAGGTCCACTGGGGCACCTTGCGGGTGGCTCCGACCTGGGGTGTGAAGCTGGGGCCGCCCTGCTGGCCCATGGAACCGCCGGGGCCCATTTTGAAGATTCTGGTAGCGCCGGCGGCTCCGGGATCGATAGCGGGCTGGTGCTGTTGGCGGGCGGACTGAAGGCCGGCGGAATCGTCGATCACGATGGGGCGGACGCCGGAGAAGTAGAAACCGCGAAGGAAGGGAGAAGTGCGAAGCTGGCTGGGTTTGCAGAGATCGACGAGGAACTGGACGAGGGGGCGGCGGAGCTTGGTGAACTCGCGGGCGAACTCGTAGGCGCCGGGGAGTTTGGCGGGGTCATTTTCGCGCGGCAGCAGCAGCAGGCGCTGGTCGCAAAGGGAATGAGTAAGGAGGCTGTACTGTTCGGTAAGGCGGCGGGTTTCGTCTTCGGAGTAAATGCCGCCGACGCCGGCGGGGACGATGGGGAGAGTGACGCCGAAAATTTGGAGTGCTTCTTCATTGCCGATATTGCGGGCAAAATCGAGGAAGAATGACATACGATCCATGCGGGTAAAGAGAACGTAGACGGGGACGCGGATGCCGAGCTGAGCGGAAATTTCGACGAGGCGTTCGTTGAGTCTGCGAGCGACGACGGTGGAAGTTTCATTGCCGCCCTGTCGGAAAAAAGTTTCGCCGTCGAAGGCGACTACGGCGGCGCGGGGGGATTGGGCTTTGGCTCCGACGACGCTTTTCAATTTGCCGGGCGCGAGGCGGCGGACGAGGCTCCGCCAGCGGTTGGGGTCATTCATGAAACCGCCGCAGGCGTCCATGAAAAGCGTCTGCCGGGCGAGGAAGACGTTGGCCAGGCGCGTGGGCATGATGTCGGCACCCTGGTATACGAGGCCGGAGACGAGTTCGGGTTCGAGTCCGCTGTTCATCAGCGAGGTGGTTTTGACGCTGCCGTTTTCGCCTAACAGGAACACGAGCGGGAGGTTGTTGATCTTAGCGCCCTGAGAGGTCTTGGAGACGGCGAGTTTGGAATCGACGTCTTTGCATAAAGCGTCGATCTCCGCATCGCCGCTATTGGCGCCGGGGCGGGCGGGCTGTTTGGAGCGGAGCCAGAGATAGACGCCGGCGCCGATGACCCCAACGAGGCTCAAGATACCGATGAATATCCAAAACATGGAGCCGGAGAGGGGAATGAGGAAGGCAAGCCCAACGGCGATACCGATCCAAACCAGGAGGCAGAGAATAACGAGCGCGATATGCAGCATGAGTGTGGCTCCTAAATTTCTTAACGACCGCGCGCCAGCGAAGAAAGGCTGCTGATGCCGTTGGAAAGCAGGTAGTAATAGGCCCCGTACAAGCCTGCGGTGAGGACGAGGCAAACGGCGGCCATGATGGCAAAGCGTTTCACCCATGGGTCATTACCGGTGGCGTCGATAGGGCCGGAGGCGGGGAGCATTCCATTGGGCGAGATGGCGATGCTGGTGCGGCGGATACGGTGGATTTTGTCAGCGGTGGACTGAAGAATGGGCTGCAGGTCGCCGCGGTTGCCGAGGCTGTAGCGGCCCATGAAACCGAGCAGAAGGCAGAGTTGGAAGACTTCCAGGAGATCCGCCAGCGACTGGGAATCGTTCATGGTGAGCAGTTTCTGCAGATGTTGGAAGAAAATTTCGCCGGCGATATGGTGGCCGAAATACTCCTCCTGCATGGGCTGGCGCGGCCAATCGGCGAAGACGGGGAGGCGCAAATTGAGAATCGATTCGTCAAGGAAGGCGATGACGGCGAAGATGGCAAGCTTGATTTCTTCGGGATCGTAGCCGCGCTTCTTGGCCTCCTGATCGGCCGCCTTGATGGCTTCGCGGACTTGGTGCCGGAATGCGTTGGCGTCGGAAACGGGTTGCCGGTTGGAGCGCATCCGCTCGATGACGGTAAAGACTTCCTGGAAGACCCAGGCGAGATTTTCGGCCCGGCGTTCGGAGCCGAATGCGGCGGGGGCGGCGGTATTGGCAGCGTTGGGTTGCATGCTCTCCTCAGATCAAAAAATGCTGCTGAATTAAGATTCTACGATGACGTAGAGTTCCGGTTTGGGATCCGGAAGGTCGCCGGGGATGTAGAGGCCGATTTGCCGGGTCTGCGAAATGCTTTCGAAGCAGGGCCCTTTGCAGGTAATGGTGAAATACTGCGCGTCGACGCGGGACCGGATCGCCGACGGGGCGACGGGAAGGTGAATCAGCGGTAAGCCGGGAAGGGCGCGTTCGACGAGTCTGGGAACAAAGGCGACGGAACAGAGCTTGGCGATTTGAGGCGTTTTGCGGATGATATCGGCTTCCATGGCGGTGGATCGGATGCTGAGAATCCATTTAGAGGGATTGAGAACACGCTGATCGGTTATTATGCCGTGGTAGAAGTAGTCGGCGGTTTTTTCCAATGGAATCTGAATGAACTGCGTGGGAAGCATCGTCTCCAGCAGGAGTCGAATGAGAACGTCGAGATCCTCAAACGTTTTGTCCAACTCGCGATGATTATAAAGCGGGATTTTGTTGGGATGATGATCGATAGAAAATGTACAGAGAGCGCCGGCGAGGCGGGCCAGTTCGCTGTAGAGTTCTTCCGGGTGACCGCGCTTGACCTTGAGCTGGTGGCGAAGCGGCGCGATGGCGGAGTTGACGCTGTGCAGCATCCAGAAAGTGGCGATTTCGGAAGTGGCGTATTCCGACCAGAGGCTGGCGCTGCCGCTCTTGCCGCGCCCGAGGGAGCGGCTTTTGTCGTCGAGGATGTCGACGAGGCGCTGCAGGATACCAAGGACGCGTTCACTGGCGGCGACCTGGACGCAGGGAGGAACGAAAGTGGGGTCGAAGACGAAGTTGCCGGTGCCGTCGCGCATCACGCGGGCGATGGCGAGACTGGCGTTGGGATCGGGGTTTTCCAGATCCAGCGCGAGGCGGATGTTCTTGCGGCCCAGCCGGACGCCTTTTTCGTCGCGACCGGTGGTTTCGTCGAAGAGTAGCTGGTTCTCGGCGATGAAGCGGACGGACTGGGAGCCGGCTTCCTCGGCGGGCAGGCAATTGAGGCCGTTTTCGCGGCGGGAGGGAATGGTGAGGTAGACGGTGACGCGGTCGCGCGTCATCGGAAATTCGCCGGCGATATTGCGAGTGGGGGGCAGCGTGTCGTGCTGCGGCATGTGGAATGGCAAGCCATCCGGAAATATTCCACGGGCATGGAGCACGGATAGAGTCCCGTTAATCAGGGCTTCGGAATCGAGTTCGCAGCCGGCGAGCCCCCAGGGTTCGAACCATAGAGACGAGGTCGCAAACCGGATTGAATCCTCGAAGTATCGGCCCTGTACCTGAAAATGATGAGGCCCAAGGTACATCCCCTCCGACCACACGACGCGCGAAAGTTGTTTCATGCGCTTAATCCCCAACGCGGTTTCGGCGAATAAAATCCCGCCCTTTTCCGCTTCCTGGCACGATTTACTCTACCACAGCGCTCTCAACTTGCTAGTGTGGGAAAATAGCAAGGCGGTGACGGGTTTTCCCACGTGAATCCGTCGGCGGCCTCAGTGCTTTTGTGAATGCGGCTTTTGGAGCCGCCGTGATAATCTACTTCCACAGAACGGGTTGAGAGATTATGAGCTTCGAAGAAAAATACGAGATTCTCGCGGAACTGCGAAACGACGGCATCAAGACGTTTATTGCCCGGGCAAAAGCGACAGGCCAAGCGGTTGAGGTCCATCTCTTTTTGGCGGGGCGGACGGCGGAGTACGGCGCTATCCTGGACAAACTCCAACGCCTCGCGCCGGACCACGCGCAATTCCTGTTGGAAATCGGCGACACGGGCGGTACGCCATATGTCGTCTGCCATCTGTTGCCGGATCGGCGCGGGTTGCGGGAGTGGGTGAGCGGAATTGCCGAAGGGGCTCCGGTATTCGGCGGGCCGACGATTTCTGACTACGAGAAGGGGGCACCGCCGCCGTTCGGAGCTTCATCGTTGGAACGGGGAGAAACGCTGCCCGCTTTCAAGGCCTACAATCCTTCCGAAGCCTACGATCCCAGGAAGGGCGCGACGCTGCCCTCGTTTCAGGCGTTTGTCCCAGGACCTCCGCCAGTCCAGGGGGCGCAGCCGGATCGGGGAGGGACTCTGCCTCCATTCCGGGCGATGGCGCAACCACCACCAAAGCCGGCTGCTTCAGGCGGCGAAGCGCAGCAAACAGGGCCCAATGGAGCGGACGAAGATTTCCTGCGGTTATTCCAGGTTCCTGAGAGAAGCAAGGGCGGGCTGTCGATGTCGAGCGCGCCGGCGACGCCTCCGTCCGCGGGAAAGACCCGTGAGGGGGATTTTACGCTGCTGTTCCAATCGTCTCCGGTTCCGAAGGCGTCGGAGGCCGCGTCTCGGCCGGTCCTGAAGCCCAGTGAGATTCCGCCGGACGAAGTTCCCGCAGTGGTTGCCCCGTTGGCGGCTCCTCCGGCCGCTCCGGTGGGCGAGTTCACGCGGATGTTCAATGCGCAATCGGTAAGCGCGGCACCGCCTCCTGCCGCGCCGGAACCGCCGAAGGCCGTGGTTCCTCAAGCTGTTCCGCCGCCAGCGCCCGTCGCCCCCGTGGGCGAGTTCACGCGGATGTTCAATGCGCAATCGGTAAGCGCGGCACCGCCTCC
>CAMDKT010000156.1 GCA_945900935.1 Candidatus Sulfopaludibacter sp. SbA3
ATATGGGAGTCGGCGACGACGACGATATTGGGTTCGAACTCGCGAATCTGATCGAGCAAGAGGTCCACGTTGGTACCGGCGACCAAGGCGTGTATGCGATACGATTCGCGGTTGTGGCGAACGACATCCATCGTACTGGTCCCAATGGAACCCGTAGAGCCTAAAACAGTGAGGGTCGTCATGCTTACCGTACCCAAATCATACCACCACCGCAGTCTCGGTCTGAGTATTTGACTAGGTCCCTATCGGTCTAAATAGGGGACCCCGAAGGGCGCCAGGGAGGATGCTTCAGGGGTCTTTATGAGGTTAGTCTCGCTTTGGTGGGAGTTGCCTCCCTGGCTTGATTCCAATAGTAATATATGGAATTTGGAATTGCAAGAGTTATTATGTGAAAAATGAAAGACGGTGGTGGCGTTAAGCGTCCCGAGCTTTAACCACAACGCCGGTCATTCCTTCTAACACCTTGATAGTAGAGCAGATATCCTCATCGCCGTGGCCGGTTGCGATGGCGGCTTGAAACATTTGGTGGGTTAAAGAAGTTAAAGGAAGGGGCACGCCGACGTCGCGGGCGGACTCGAGCATGAGGCCGATGTCCTTGTGCATCCATTTGACGGAGAAGTTGGTGGTGAAGTCGCGGCGGAAGACGTAGGGAGCTTTGAAGGCGATGAGCCCGCTCTTGGCGGCGGAATTGTCGAGGATGTCGAGCATAAGGATGGGATCGACGCCGGCTTTTGTAGAGATGACGAGGCCCTCGTTGAAGGCTTGTAAAAGGTTGGAAAGAATGAGGTTCTGGGTCAGTTTGGCGTGCATGCCGAGGCCGGGACCGCCGCAGTAGTAGAGCCGTTTGCCCATGGGATCGAGAAGCGGTTTCACTTTCTCGAAGACTTCCTGGGACCCGCCGATCATGAAGGTGAGGTTGCCGCTTTCGGCGCCGGGCTTGGAGCCGGTGCAGGGAGCGTCGAGGTAATCGACGCCTTTAGCGGCGCATCGGGCGGAAGCGGACTTGGAAAATGCACAGGCGACGGTGGAGGCGTCAACGATGACGGTTCCTGGCTTGGCGGTTTCCATGAGGCCATCGGGGCCGAAGACGGCGTTTTCGGACATAGCCGTATCGCCGACGATGAGGAAGATGACGTCGGATGCGGCGGCGACGTCCTTCGGGGAGGCGCAGGCCGTGGCCAAATCGGGGAACTTCGAGGCAAGTTCCTCGGCCTTGGCCGCAGTGTGGCTCCAGAGGGCCACGCGGTGGCCGGCAGACAACAAATTGCGGGCCATGGGGTAACCCATGATGCCCAAACCTAAAAATCCAAGATTCGCCATGACTCCGTTAAGTTTATAACGCCTAACCGAAATCCGCCAGTCCAAGGCTGCCGCAGGGCTATCCCTAACTGTGAACAGGGATTTTTGCGAGCAGTTTAAGCACGAGGAGATCGGATGACTGGTAGGTAGTGGTGGCGATGTTGTTGATTTCTTCTTCGCTTTGCGCGATGTGGATTCGGATGAGTTCGCGGAACCGGTCGATGGTGATCCCCAGCGTTTTGGCAGCCTCAGTTTCGGAATAGAAACATCTCGATTTAAGCGTGGAGAGGGTGGTGGTGAACATAGTTTTCATTCAATGCGGGGATCCTACTAGCGATTCTAGGGAATTGCGTGTCCGCTCCCAATTGGGTTGAATCCTTAGTTGACACCACACAATGTACTGACATGTTGAGGGCAATGCTTAATGCGTCGATGTATTGGTCCTTAGGGGGAAAAGACCTTAGGCCTTAGGGCACAGAAGAGGGGGGGGCGCTATTGATACCATTACTGAGCATGGTCAACCACAAATGGATCCTCGTTGCGCGGCCGGAAGGGCTGCCGAAACTTTCCGATTTTGCCTGGCGGGAGGAGCCGATTCCGGCGCTTGCGCAAGGGCAACTTCTGGTTCGCAGCGTTATGCTGTCGCTGGACCCGGCGATGCGGGGGTGGATGGCGCGGGACACGTATGTGCCGGCGGTCGAATTGGGAACGGTGATGCGGGGCGGGGCGATTGGGGTGGTGGAAGCGTCGAATCACTCCGATTTCGCCGTTGGCGACCAGGTCCAGGGACTGCTGGGTTGGCAGGAGTATTTCCTGAGCGATGGGAAGGGACTGGCAAAGCTCCCCGCGCTGCCGGTTCCGTTGGGAGCGCGCTTCGGGCTGCTGGGCCATATTGGGTTTACGGCCTATTTTGGCCTCTTGGAGTTGGGGCAGCCGAAGGCCGGGGAGACGCTCGTCGTGTCGGCCGCGGCCGGGGCGGTGGGTTCACTCGTCGGTCAGATCGGCAAGATTAAGGGCTGCCGCGTGGTGGGCATTGCGGGCAGTGACGCGAAGTGCGACTGGCTGACGAAGGAACTGGGCTTTGACGCGGCGATCAATTACCGGACGGAAAATTTGCATAAGGCGCTGAAAACGAATTGCCCGAAGGGCGTGGATATCTATTTCGAGAATGTCGGCGGGAAGACGCTGGAGACGGTTTTGAATCACATGAACGACTTCAGCCGCATTCCGGTGTGCGGAATGATATCGGGCTATAACCAGACGGAACCGGAGCCGGGGCCGGGGAATTTGTTCCAGATTATTGTGCATCGAATCAAGATGCAGGGATTCATCGTTACGGACTTTCTATCGAGGTCCGCGGAGGCGAGGCAGGAACTGGTGGCGTGGCACGCGGCGGGGCAGTTGCAGTACCGGTTGGACGTCACGGAGGGGTTGGCGAATGCCCCCGCGGCGTTTCTGAAATTATTTGACGGATCGAATCTGGGAAAAGTAGTGGTTCAAGTCAGCGCTGAAAATTGATAAGATCGGGCACATGGCGTTGTATGTAGTCCTGTTCATGATTGCTGTGCTGCCGTTGGCGGCGCAGGAAGATGGCCCTGCGTTCTTCGAGAAAAGCGTTCGGCCATTGCTGGCGGCGCAGTGCCTGGGATGCCATTCGGCGACGAGCCAGCCGATAATGGGCGGGTTGCGGTTGGATTCGCGGGATCTCGCGTTAAAGGGCGGCGGGCGAGGGCCGGCGATTGTGCCTGGGAAGCCTGCGGAGAGTTTGCTGCTGCAGGCGTTGCGGCATACGGCGGGAGCGTTGAAAATGCCGCCGGGGCCGAAGATGAAGGAAGCCGATCTGGCGGTGTTAACGCAATGGGTACAGATGGGGGCACCCTGGGGGAATACGGTCTCGGCGGCTTCGGCGGGGTCGAAATATTGGGCGTTTGTCTCGCCGCTGGCTTCAGCGCCGCCATCGGTTCGCGATAAAGCCTGGGTTCGCTCGCCGATCGACGCATTTATCCTGGCGGCACTGGAGGCGAAGGGGATTACCACCGCGAAAGCAGCGGACAAAAGGACGCTGATTCGGCGAGCCTCGTATGATTTGACGGGCTTGCCGCCAACGGTGGCGGAAGTCCAGGAATTTTTGGCGGATTCCTCCGAAGGCGCGTTTGCCAAGGTGGTCGACCGGCTGTTGGCATCGCCCCGTTACGGAGAGCGGTGGGCACGCCATTGGCTGGATGTGGCGCGATACGCCGATTCCAATGGCTTGGACGAGAATCTGGTTTATAAGAACGCGTTTCGCTACCGGGACTATGTGATCGCGGCATTCAACAAAGACAAGCCGTTCAACCAGTTTTTAACGGAGCAGTTGGCGGGGGATTTGTTGCCGGCGGCGGATTTGCCAACTTCTGTAGAACGCTGGACCGCGACCGGATTCTTGACTCTGGGCGCGAAGATGCTGGCCGAAGACGATCCGGTAAAGATGGAAATGGACATTGTGGACGAACAAGTGGATACGACGGCGCGGGCATTTATGGGGCTGACCGTCGGCTGCGCGCGGTGCCACGACCATAAGTTCGATCCCATTTCGCACGCCGATTATTACTCGATGGCGGGAATTTTTAAGAGTTCCAAGACCATGGAGAATTTCAAGGTTGTCGCGAAGTGGCATGAGTACGTGTTGGCGCCCAAGGAAGACCGGGACCGGCTGGCGGCGCATGAGGCGCTGGTGGAGGCGAAGCGGAAGGAAATCGGGAAGATTGTCCGTTCCGAAAACGATTTGTTGGTTAGCGTGGCGACGAAGCGTGTAGGGGCGTATTTGCTGGCGTCGGCGCGCGTGAAGCACGACGAGGAGATGCGCTTGGCGCCCGTGGAATCGGCCCCTGGAGTGATCGAGCGCAAGGCGGGGAGTTTTGACGCGGGGAATGTGCCGCGAGTGTTGGAGAAGAAGAAAACGAACGCGCCGAAGGATGGGGCGGGGCCGTATTTTGCGGAGTATCGCGTGGACGTGGCGGCGGCGGGAGATTATCAGATCGATATTTTTGATGAGGAAAAGGGCGCGGGGACGGCGGACGTTTGGGTGAACAGCGTGTGGGTGAAACGAGGCGCGGATCCGGTGCAGAACCGGGCGGCGTCTCCCGAGGCCGGAGGGTGGTCGGTGGTTGTGGTGGCTCCGTTCAAGCAGGGCGTGAATGTTCTGCGGCTGGAACATGCTTCGCGATTTCCCTATTTTGAGAAGCTGCTGTTCGCAAATAATACCGTGGCGAAAGTGCCGCGGACAGTGGTGCAGATTGCCGCCGCGTTTGGCGTGAATCCGGGGTTTCTGGAACAGATGGGGGATTATTTGAAGCGCTCCGACGGGGCGGTGGCGTCGCCGTTGTATGCGTGGGAAGTTTATGGATCGCCGCTAACGGCGTGGGCGTCGCCGGCGGCTCCGTTGTTTGCGGGGTTTCCGGCTTCAAGTCCGGAGGCGTTGGCTGCCAAGTATGAGGAGTTGTTTTTGGCTTCGCAGGAAAAGGATCTTACGGATCCGGGGCTGAAGGCGCTGGCTGCGTTATTGAAAGAGAAGTTTGGACCATTCCGCGCGCCGGGTGACGCGCGACGCTACTACACGGCTGGGGTTAGGGCGCAGTTGACCGCTTTAGACAAAGAGTTTAAGGATATGGAAGCGGCCACGCCTGAATTTCCGAAAGCAATGGGCGTAAGTGAGGGCAGTAAGATCGAGGACCTGGCCATCCATTTGCGCGGGAGCCATTGGACGCTGGGCGCTAAGACGCCGCGGCAGTTCCTGAAAGTCATTGCCGGAGATCAGCAGACGCCGATTCCTTCTGATCGCAGCGGACGGCTGGAATTGGCCCAATGGATGACGCAGAAAGACCATCCATTGACTTCACGGGTAATTGTGAACCGGCTGTGGCGTTGGCATTTTGGGCGGGGAATTGTCCCGACCGTGGATAACTTCGGGCGATTAGGCGAGGCACCGTTGAATCAGCCGCTGCTGGATTGGCTGGCTGTGCGGTTTGTCGAGCAGGGATGGTCGATGAAGGCGATGCACCGGACTCTGATGCTATCGAGTACTTATCAGATGTCGAGCGAGTTTGACGCTCGGAGTTCGGAGACGGATCCGGATAACTCCCTCCTGTGGCGGATGAACCGGCGGCGGTTGGAAGCGGAATCAATCCGCGACGGTATTATGTCGGTTTCGGGCGGATTGAATTTACAGAGCACGGGCGGATCGATCCTTTCTTACAAAGACCGGCAGTATGTGGCCAACACGGAGAAGGGAGGGCGCGTGGACTATGAGCGCAACATTCGCGCGGTGTATATCCCGGTGGTGCGGAGTTCCATGTATGACGTGTTCACCGCGTTCGATCTGCCGGACCCGACAATGCTGAATGGCGACCGGGACGCGACGGTAGTGGCACCCCAGGCGCTGTTCATGATGAACGGCGCGGTGATGCTGCGGCACAGTAAACAGATGGCCGAAGGGTTGCTGGCAAAGACTGATTTGGACGATCCGGGGCGCGTGCGGGACGCCTACGAACGCGCATTATCGCGGCCGGCGACGGGCCGGGAAGTGGATCAGGCGCTGACCTATGTGGCGCGTATGCAGGAAGCCTGGAAGGGCAGCCGCGCGAGCGCGTGGCAGAGCTTCTGTAAGTCGCTTTTGGCGTCGAACGAATTCATTTATATCAATTGAGGCAAACAGCATGAACCGGCATTGGAACTCCTATTTGAATCAGACATTGACGCGGCGGGAACTGCTGCAGGTGTCGAGCGCGGGCTTCGGCAGCTTGGCGCTGGCGGGGATGTTGGATGCCTCGGCGGGGCCGTTGGCCGTGAAGCCGCCCCATTTTCCGGCCAAGGCGAAGCGCGTCATCTTCCTTTTCATGCACGGAGGGCCGTCCCAGGTTGACACGTTTGACTACAAGCCATTGTTAAAGCGCGACCACGGGAAGCCGTTGCCGTTTGAGCGCCCAAAGGTCGTCTCGAGCGAGACATTCAACTTACTACAATCGCCATGGGCGTTTAAGCAGTATGGACAGAGCGGGGCGTGGGTGAGCGACATCTTCCCGGAGACGGCGAAGATGGTGGATGATATGTGTTTTATCAAGTCCATGTGGGGGTCTAACTCGCGGCATGGCGGAGCGCTATTGGAGTTACATACCGGCAGCGATACGTTCGTCCGGCCCAGCATGGGTTCCTGGGTGACTTATGGACTGGGCAGTGAGAACTCGAACATGCCCGGCTTTATCACGATATGCCCGTCGCAAAGCCATGGCGGGGCGAATAATTTCGGGTCCGCGTTTCTGCCGGCACCGTATGCCGGGACGTCGATTGGGTCGGTCGGCATTGCGGCGCGGGACGCGAAAATTCCGTTTATCACGAATAAGGAGACGCCGCGGCCGATTCAGAGAATGGAGATTGACTACAGCCAGGAGTTAAACCGGAAGCAATTGGAGTTGACGGGGCCGGACCGGGCATTGGAAGGACGGATTGAGTCTTTTGAGCTGGCATTCCGCATGCAGACGGAGGCTCCGGAGTTACAGGACTTGAGCGGAGAATCCGAGGCGACGAAGAAGTTATACGGATTGGATAATCCAATTACCGAGGACTTTGGACGGCAGTGCTTGATGGCGCGGCGGTTTTCGGAAAAAGGCGTGCGGTTTGTCCAGGTGAGCCATACCTATAAGTGGGACCAGCATGAACGGTTGAAGCGGGATCATGAGCAGAATGCGCGAGAGGTAGACGTGCCGATTGCCGGTTTGCTGCGGGATTTGAAATCCCGCGGGCTGCTGGAAGACACGCTGGTATTGTGGGGCGGGGAGTTTGGCCGCACGCCAACGGCGCAGGGTTCGGATGGGCGGGATCATAATCCCGAAGCGTTTACGATGTGGATGGCCGGTGGCGGTGTGAAGGCCGGGTTGTCGTATGGAGCGACGGACGATTATGGATATTATTCGATGATCGATAAGGTTCATTTTCATGATCTGCATGCGACGATGTTGCACTTGTTGGGCATGGATCATTTGAAGCTGACTTACAAACATGCGGGGCGGAATTTCCGGCTGACCGATGTGCATGGGCACGTGGTGAAGGGGATTCTAGCGTAGGGGGGCCATTGCTAGCGGAGGCAGTTCTGGCCGGCGATGCGGAGCGGGTCCGAAGTATATTAACCGTTGCGCCGAAACTGGTGAAGGCGTCGGTTTCGCTGGCTGATGAGACCATGCCCGTGGCGTTGGGGACCTATTGATTTGTTGCGTCGTCGATTACGTACCGGTGGCCGTCACGCGTTTGGCGGCTAGGTCAGTTTTTGCCGGCCAACGCGCGGAGTGATTCGGTGAACGGCGCGACGGCGACGCCGTTCTCGGTGATGATCCCGGTGACGTATCTATTGGGGGTTACGTCGAAAGCGGGGTTACAGACGTTGACGCCTTCAGGGGCGACGGGCACGCCGAACACGCTGGTGACTTCGATGGCGGCGCGCTCTTCGATGGGGATTTGGGAGCCATCGGTCAGCGTGAGATCCAGCGTGGAGATGGGCGCGGCGACGTAGAAGGGGACGCCGTTTTCCTTGGCTAACACGGCCACCGAATAGGTACCGATCTTGTTGGCAACGTCCCCGTTGGCGGCGATGCGGTCGGCTCCGACGACGACGCAGCCGATGCGGCCGGATTTGAGAAAATGGCCGGCCATGTTATCGGTGATGAGCGTGGTTGGAATGCCGTCCTGCATTAATTCCCAGGCGGTGAGACGGGCTCCTTGCAGGAAGGGGCGCGTTTCATCGGCGAAGACGTCGATTTTCTTGCCCGAGTCCCAGGCGGCGCGGATGACACCAAGCGCGGTGCCGTAACCGGCGGTGGCGAGGGCTCCGGCGTTGCAGTGGGTGAGGACAGTCTTGTTATCGGGAACGAGCGGGGCGCCGTGGCGGCCGATTTCTTTGCAGATCGCGATGTCTTCCTCCCGTACTCGGATGGCTTCTTCGATTAGCCTTTGCCGCTTGGTTTCGATGGGTTGGCCGATGAGTCCGTTGTAGACGCGCCTCATGCGCTCGATGCCCCAGAATAGATTTACGGCAGTGGGGCGAGTGGCGGCGAGGGTGTCGCAGATGGTGCTGAAATCGGCATCGGGGTCGTTGGACTTTTGAACGCCGATGGCGACGCCCATCGCCGCGGCGACGCCGATGGCGGGCGCGCCGCGGATGATCATGGTCTTGATCGCGTTGGCGACTTCGAGGTAGTCCGTACAGGTGACAAATACGGTTTGGGAGGGCAGGAGCGTCTGGTCAAGCATTACGACTCCTCGCGGAGTCCATTCGATAGTTTCGAGCATGTTTTCCTATTGTGGATTGAGAAAGTGAACGGCGAACATCATGAGGTTGTAAGCGCCGTGGGTGATGGTGGAAGCCAGGGTTGAATTGGACCGAATTCGAATCAGGCCAAAGGCGATGCCGACGATGACGAGGAGAGACAGGTGTTGCCAGCTCCAGTCGTACATGGGTCCGTGCATGAGAGAGAAGGGAATGGAAGTGACGAGGAGTCCGGCGACGATACCGAGATCGCGGACGGCGACGGGTAGGATGAGGCCGCGGAAGAGAAGTTCTTCGATGAGAGGTGCGCCGGTGACGCCGAAGAGGACGAGAAGGCGGCAGGCGACGGGGTCGGCGAGGAGTTGCTCCATGAGGCCGTTCTGGATGTTTTTGGCGTGGAGGAGGTTGGCGATTAAACCGGTGGCGAGGGCGAGTCCGGGGCCGAGAGCGAGGTAGACCCAGGGGCCGTTATCGGGCCAGCGCCAACCTACTGTTTGCCAGAAGTTTGTGGTTGGGGAACGAAGGAGGATCCAGACGGCGGCGAGCCAGAGGCTGTAGGCGGCGAATTGACCGGGGATGGCGATTTGGACTTGGGCAGGGGATTGACCGAGTATGACCCAGCCCGTGCCGATGGCGAAGACAGAGCCGAGGAGCATCGCGGGGATCATGAGGCTGATGGCGATGACGACTTCTTTCCAGCCCCAGGCGGGCTGGTCTGTCATTCGTTCCCCTCAACCAAGATTGCGGCTAATAAAGGGATCATGATTTCGTGGTGGCCGGTGAGAGCGTAGCCGCGGCCGCCTGCGTTGGCGTGGGGGCGTTTGACGACGTTGACAGTGGGGCGGTAGTGCTGGAGGAAGTCGAAGTTGACGGTGGTGAAATTGCGGAGCGAGTGGCCGAGGTTGCGAACGACGCTAACGGCTTTGAGAAAGACTTCGGGCATGACGACGGCGGACCCGACGTTGAGATAGACGCCGCCTTCATCGAGGCCGCGGACCATTTCGCAGAGGAGGCGGAAGTCGTGGTGGGACGTTTTGCCGATGGAAGCGCCGTTAGCGCCGGGGTGGGTGTGAGGGGTGTCGGTACCGATGGCGACGTGGACGGTGACGGGGAGTTTCCTGCTGTAAGCGCCGTGGAGGAGGCTGCTGTTTGCGTAGTTGGGGTCAGCCTTTTCGGTGATTTTCCGGCAGATGGCTTCGCCCATGCCTTCGGTTGGATTGGCTTCGTTGATGGCGTCGTTGAGGTCGCGGCCGGTCTCTTCGGCGGAGCCGAAACTGCCATCGGGGAGGACGGCTTCGACATCTTCGCTGGAGTGGCCGGCGACGGCGATTTCGTAATCGTGGATGGTGGCGGATCCGTTCATGGCGAAGCCGTGGGCGTAGCCTTTATCGGCGAGGTCGAGGAGGATGGGGGCGAGGCCGACTTTGATCACGTGGCCGCCGATACCCCAGATGATTGATCTGTTCTTTTGTTTCGCTTCCTGGAGTTTTTTGGCGATTTCCCGGAGCGTGTCGGCAGCGAGGATTCTGGGGAGGTTGTTGAGGAATGTGGAGAGGGGCGCGCCGGGGGTGTGGGGTGTGGCGAACATTTCCGGTGTGACTTTGCCGCCGCGGCCATGGAGGGAGACGGTTTTGAGGCCGCCGAAGTCTAGTGGTTGGAGGGTGTAGATGCTCATGGGGGGATTGTTTTAGGGTAGCGTAGCGTTCAAGGTTCTACATAGGTCGCAATTTCTTTAATAGCTCATTCGCCGGGAATTCCCACGGCCTGTCCGTAAATAGCCTCCTCGCTGTTTGGTGTGGGTAAGGACGGGTGTGCGCAATGAGGG
>CAMDKT010000157.1 GCA_945900935.1 Candidatus Sulfopaludibacter sp. SbA3
GGAGCAGATTGCGGCGCGAAGTCTTCATGCAGACAGTATAGGCTTTTACGGTATTGAGCGCGCAATCCAGCGGGCAGACGCCTCGCCGCGGGCGAAGGAAACCGGACGTGCCTTCAGGCCGGCAGCTCGACTTCGATCTCGCGCAATTCTGACTTCGGAGAGCGCTCCGCCCTAAGCGCGTCCCAATAGATTTGGATTGCCTCGGTGGCACGGGTCATCAACTCTTCAGCGGAGCCGCCGGTCACCAGGATCGACGGAAGTTCGGGTATGTAACCACTGTATCCAGTGGGGCCGCTCTCCATCATCAGCGAATACTTGCGGGTCATGTCTTGTCTTCCTCAATACCAGTCTGCTTTAGAATCGCTTTGTACGTGCCGGGCTGAACGTCATCGCCAAGCCGACCGGACACGACCGTTATTCGTCCATCAGGGCTGCGGAAAACGCGATGGTCGCCGGAAGTTTGCGCGAGTCGGCAGCCCGCGTCCTCGATCTTTCAAATGACCTCCCGAACCTTCAGCGGCACAGTTTTCAGTCTAGCGCTTTGGCGGATAGTAGCCGATCAACGGCGTAATCGTCCGAAATCGGGAGCGCCCCCAGTCTGCCTCGTGTCCGAAGCTTACGCTGCTCCGCGTTCAATCCGCTGCACGCGCTCGCGTAGATCGGCGATTTCGCGATCCTTTGAATCGAGCGCCGCGTCCACTTTTTCCGCCCATGCATCCATGCGACTGCTCCACCGCGTGCCAGCCTGCCAAAGGCCAGCGTGGCGATCCATGCGCGCGGCTTGCGTGTCAAAGCGGGTGTTCATTTGCGTGGCAAGCTGTTGTACGTCCTGCCTCAGTCCGGCAATTTCGCGCTCCAAGCTATCCTTCAGATCGACAATGAGCTTTTCTATATTTTCCACGTCGCCTCCAGTCTCATCATACTGTACGCCGCGCCGGAGACGGTGTACTTACGTGAACCGCATCGCCCCAAAAGAAACCACGCTTTCCGGATCAATTTGCCAGTGTTCGTAGTCCAGCAACTCGCCGCGCGCCGCCGGCATTGTGCGCAGAAATGTGTAAAAAGGCGCGGAACCGCACCACTTCAGCGGGTCGCGGCCCTCCTGCACTTGCTCCCAAAAAGCGTCCGTTTCGCCCGCGTTCAGCGAGTCAATCCGCCGTCGATCCTGCTGCTCCACGTCCAGCATCGCGCCGGTGTTGGCGGTGGCCGGAGCCTCATCATCGTAGCGCTTGCCGATATGCGCCATGTCGACACCGAGAATCCAAACAAGCGCATCGCCGTGCCGCGTCTCCATCGCTCGAAGCGCATCCAAATAGCGGCGCACATCGTCTGATTGTTCCGGCGGCCCGCCCAAATGAATACTGCGCGCGTACGAGCCGCAAAGCAGCGGGAGAATTTTGACGTTCGGCCCGTAGAGATATTGCAGGAACACAACCTGAAATTCAACCGAGTGTTCCAGGGAGAAAAAATAGTCTTCGTCGAGTACGCCAGCCCCGCCGTCCCGCTTCAGCTCGGCCAGCAATTGCCGATTCACTGGCGCCCTCCCCACCGGCGTTTCGAAATCTTTGGCGGTGGCGCCGAGGCGATCCATCTCCCCGTAATGAGAAGTACCGAGAATGACGAACGTCTTGTCCGCGGCCTGATCCCTGGTTACCGTCTGCGCCAGTGCGGCGTAGGCGTTGACGTAGGAGCGGCGAGCCGCGACGGGGCTGGCGTGCGGCGATGCGATGGCGCGGATCGGCTTCCCTTCCGGCTTGGGAACTGTGTTGAACCACTGATCAAACTGCGCGCCCAGCGCGACGGGATCATCGGGGTAATTCATCGCTCCGCTGTGGGAGTGGGGCAAAACGTCGAGAGCGCGCCATTCCCGCATCCGCGCTTCGCGAATCGCGGCGAAGTTGTCGTCCTCCAGAAACCCGGCGTCGCTGAGCGCTTCTTCCAGAGCGGCGGCGACGTCGCCGGTTTCGAGTTCACCGGTAAGCCGGGTCAACGCGGCGCGAAGATCGAGCGCCGTGTTCCTGCCGTCGAAGAGGTCGAGTACGCGCACCAGCGTGGGCGGGACGATGAGCTGGCGATTGGAGAATTGATTGCGGTCCGAGATTACGAGGCCGGGATGCTCGCGGTCTGGTGAAGGAAAAAAGTCGAGCTCGTGGCGGAGCGGCGAGAGAGGTTTGGCCATCCCTTCATTCTAAGGTTCAATCTCTGCGAGACATTCGCGCGCAAAGCCGAGATTTTTTTGCTTAGTGGCACAACCGGAAGCAACGGCCTTTTCGAGCAGCGCGATGCTTTGACGGAGTGCGCGGGCGGCCGCGGCGTCTTCATTCATGTTCAGTCCCCGTCCCTCCATCTACCGGCTGCACCATCAGTAACCCTTGCGCAAAACACGCTTGCAATTTATCACCATCGGAAACTTTTTTTGAAATTGCGGTTTCGGCTGAACCACAGTTCGCCGCGATTGCGCGTAGGATGGAAGGAAATGGCTATATTAAGCGATGCAGGACTAGCGGCCGCCGTGGACTCCCTGCCCGGCTGGACCGTCATCAACGGGAAGTTGCACCGAGAGTACAAATTCCCCGATTTTGTTCATGCCTTTGGGTTTATGGCCACCGCGGCCATCGCGATTGAGGCGATGGAGCATCATCCGGAGTGGTCCAATGTCTGGAATCGAGTGGTAGTGGATTTGACGACCCACGACGCGGGCGGCATCACGGCGAAGGATATTCTGCTCGCGACCAAACTCGAAGAATTGGCGAAAAGGCTCCAGTAGATGCGCGTATTTCTGTTGGCTTTGGCGGTCGCCGGCTTGTTGAGGGCGCAGGAACGGTTTGCGGGTTCAGAAGCTATTGACAGTGTGATCGAAGAAGCAGTTCTGGCCGACCAGATGCCGGGCGCGGTGGTGTGGATCGGCCAGAACGGGAAATCTCTGCATCGGAAAGCCTACGGCAGCCGAAGCCTGACGCCGGCGAACGAGCCGATGACAATGGACACGATTTTCGACGCCGCGTCGCTGACGAAAGTGGTTGCCACGACGTCATCCATGATGCGGCTGGTGGAACAGGGCAAGGTCCGGTTGGGCGATAAGGTCACCGTCTATCTGCCCGCGTTCCAACACGGAAAAAGTGACATTACTGTCCGCATGTTGCTTACTCATTTCTCCGGACTGGGGCCCGATGTGGACCTTGTGCCGGAATGGAGCGGCTACGATACCGGCATCCAACTGGCGCTTATCGACAAGCCCATCGCGGCACCGGGCGAACGATTCATTTACTCCGACATCAACTTTGTCCTGCTCGGCGAGATGGTGCGAAGGATTTCCGGAAAACCGCTGGACCAGTTTGCGCGGGAAGAGATCTTCAAGCCAGCGGGGATGACGGAAACGCAGTTTAACCCGCCGGCATTCCTGCGTCCGATGGTCGCGCCGACTGAGCTCTATCCGAAAATGACGACCCCGTTGCGCGGCGTGGTACACGACCCGACAGCGCGCTTCATGGGTGGCGTGGCCGGGCACGCGGGGATCTTTACCACCGCCGCTGACCTCGCCCGGTTCGCGCGCATGTTGCTGGGCAAAGGGGAGTTGGACGGCCAGCGGTTTTTCAGTCCGTTGACGATCGCAAAGTTCACGCAACCCCAGGGCCCGGCCGATCAGCCGGTGCTTCGCGGGCTCGGCTTCGATATCGATTCGCAATTCTCGGCCAATCGCGGAGAGCTGTTTCCCTTGGGCTCGTTCGGACATACCGGATTCACGGGTACATCGCTGTGGATGGATCCGGGCTCGGGGACTTACGTGATTTTGCTGACCAACAGCGTTCATCCCAAACGACGTCCCCCGGTGACGGCATTGCGGGCCAAGGTGGCGACGATTACGGCCGCGGCGCTCGGAGTGGACATACCGGGCGCGATCCTCAATGGCTATAACGAATCGATGGGCGGGGTTCGCCGCGCCGTTGCGCGGACGGGCGGCGTCGAAACCGGGCTGGATGTGCTGGTGAAGGAGAAGTTCGCCCGGTTGCAAGGAAAGCGCGTCGGTCTGGTGACCAATCAGACGGGCCTCACGCGGGATGGCAAGCGCAATATCGATGTGATGGTTGCGGCCGGTGTGCGCTTAACGGCCATTTACTCGCCTGAGCACGGGATCTTCGGCAGAGACGATCACGAAGGAGTCGGCGATTCGTTGGACCCAGCCACGAAGGTCAAGATCTGGAGTCTTTATAAAGACGCCAACCGTCGGCCGAGCGCCGAAATGCTGGCCGGCGTCGACGTCGTCGTGTTCGATATTCAGGACATCGGTTCGCGCTTTTACACCTATGTCAGTACGATGCGAAACGTGATGGAGGAGTTGAACAAGCGCGGAATGCCGCTGGTGGTTCTCGACCGCCCAAACCCCATTAACGGCGTGAAAGTGGATGGACCGGTTCTGACCAAAGGGAGCGAAAGCTTCGTTGGGATCCATACTCTGGCGCTGCGCCACGGCATGACGATCGGTGAACTGGCCAAGCTTTTCCATGCCGAGTTCGCGATGACGGCACCGCTCGACGTCGTGGCCATGCGCGGATGGGAGCGCGGCGACTGGTTTGACGCGACCAGCCTTTTCTGGGTGGATCCTTCGCCGAATATGCGATCGTTGAACGCGGCGTTGCTATTCCCCGGCGTGGGCATGTTGGAATATGCGAAGAACTACTCCGTCGGCCGCGGCACCGATGCGCCGTTCGAACAGATTGGCGCGGCATTCATTGACGGACCCGCCCTGGCTGCCTATCTGAACGGCCGGCGCGTCCCTGGCGTCCGGTTCTACGCGACGCGGTTTACGCCGAATGCGTCGAACCTGAAGGGGGAGTTGATCGGCGGCGTACGGTTCGTGATCACGGACCGGGAGTCGTTCGGAAGTACGCGCCTTGGCCTGGAGATCGCCGCCGCGATACACAAACTGTTCCCCGGAAAACTGGATTTCGGCGTCAATGCAAAACTCATCGGCAATCCGGCGACGACTCGCATGATTCTCGCCGGCGATGATCCGCGCGCAATCCAGGATCAACAGGCCGATGAACTCGCCGCCTTCGTCGCGCGCCGGGCCAAGTTCCTGATTTACAAATAGCTGGCTGACAGCGGTCGGGACCGCCGTCAGCCAGCTATTGCAACCGGTCTCGATCTAGGCGTTGGCGGATTTAGACCCGCGCGAACTTTTGGCCGAAGCGGCGGCTTCAATCACAGGCGCGCCAGACACTTCGTCTCCTGACTTGCCCCGATTCCTCGCTTCCACCATCCACGTTGGGGGACGCCCGCGACGCTTGCCGCGCCCAAGGGCCAAGCGCTCCAGCGTCACAATCGCGGCTTCCAGTTGATCTCGTTCTTCCCTTAATTGTTCGAGAATTTTCGATACGTCCATTCGGGCTCCTGCTTTCCTTCCGCTAGTTTACGGGTCCGGGATTCCTGTTTTCAGAACAAGCATGGCCATTTGCTGCCATACACTCATTATTTGTACCTGATTTTAGCCCATTATTCAAGAGTTTTGTTCTGTTTTCAGAACAAGATGTTGTTGAAAATCAACTATAAAATAATACTACCGCTCCGAAACAGGGGTATATCGCGCCGCTTAGTCCTATTATTTACGCTGATTTAGGCGTTTAATTTCCGCTTCCAGTACAGATAAAACGGAATGCCAGTGGCCATGATGCCGAGCCCCATCAGGCTTTCCCGCGGTGATTTCTGCAAAGTGGACACGATCAAGGCGGCGGCGACGAGGACAAAAATGATTGGAACCACCGGATAGCCCAAGGCGCGATACGGCCGCGGCATGTCCGGACGCTTACGGCGAAGAACCAGCACGGACGCGGTCGCCATGCCGTATAGGATCCAGGAAGCGAAGATGACGTAGGTAAATAACTGGTCGTAGCCGCCGCTCAGTATCAACACCATCGACCACGCGGTGAGCGCGATGATCGAATTGGCAGGTGTGAAGTACTTGGGGTGCACATCGCCGATGGAACGGAAGAACAGGCGGTCGCGGGCCATTGCGTACGGCACGCGGGCACCGGTAAGAATGGACCCATTCAGCGCCGCGAAGATAGAAATCATGGCCGCGACGCTGACGGCGTTGGCACCGCCGTCGCCCCAGACTTGCCGCATCATCGCCGCCGCCACGCGGTCGCTTCCCGCCACACCAGAAGCAGGCAGGACGTAGAAATATGCCAAATTCGCCAAAATATAAATCGCCATCACGGCGACGGTGCCATAAATCAGCGCCAGCGGCAGATTCCGTTGCGGGTTCTTTACCTCTGAGGAGACCATGCTGACGTTGTTCCACCCGTCGTAGGCCCAGAGCGCGGCGACGAGCGCGGCGAAAAACCCGGCGACTCCGCCCGGCGCAGGAACGCTGGAACTGAAATTCGCCATATTGCCGCCGGAAAACGTCAATCCAACCACGATCAGCATCGCGATCAATCCGACCTTCACCACCGTCACGCCGACCTGCACGTTTCCGCCAACCTTGACGCCAAAATAATTCAGCCAGCCGAGCAGGCCAATCACCACCATCGCGAAAATCTGTCCCGTCTTAATCGTCAACAGGCCCAACAGCGGCACGTGAAATTCGGTAATCACACCTTCCAGCGCTGGAAAGAAGTTGGCCATGTAAGTAAAGAAGGCCGTGGCCAGCGTGGCGATGGACCCGCTCTTGGCCACCCACATCTGCGTCCAACCGTAGAGGAACGCGAAGAATGGCCCATAGGCCTCACGCAGATAGACGTATTCGCCCCCGGCTTCCGGCATTGCCGCCGAAAGTTCGGCATAGGTTAGCGCGCCGGCTAACGATAGCAGTCCGCCGAAGATGAAGACAAAGATCACCATCTCCGCCGAGCCTACGTTCTGCACCATACTCTTCGGCACCAGGAAGATGCCGCTGCCGATCACCGTTCCGACGACGATCGACGCGGCCCCCCAGAGGCCCAAATCACGCTTCAGTTCAGCCATGTTGTGTATTCTCCCGCGGCAGGACGAAGGACGCGATCCATGCCGTAATGAAGGTTGCCGCCGTGCCGATGAGCACGTACCAGGTCCAGGCAACCGTGGTTCCGAACTTCAAATAAATATTGATGGCCAGTCCAACCGCCATGCCGCACATCGCGGCCCGCTCGCCGACACGCGTGGTCAGCACGCCGAGCAGGAACGTACCCAACAGAGCGCCGTAGACAATGGACGCGATGCCCAGCCCGTATTCCAACACAGACTGCACCTGTCGCGCCAGGAACGCGATCACCAGCAGGACCGCGCCCCAGAATACGGTGACCCAACGGGCGATGCGCAGATAGTCCGCCTCGCTGCGCTGTTTGCGAGCCATCGGTTTCCAGAAATCCATGACCGTTGTCGATGCCAGCGCGTTCAACGCGGCGCTCAAATTCGACATCGCGGCGGCGAGTATGGCGGCCATCACCAGGCCCGCGACCCCCGGCGGCAGGAACTCCCAAATGAATTCGGGATAAATGCGATCGGGAATCGTCGGCGCCGGACGGCCGGTGTCCTGATAGAAGACGTAGAGAATCATGCCGATGGTTAGAAACAGCGCGAACTGGAAAAAAATGACGAACCAACTGCCGAACAGCGCCCAGCGGCTCTCGTCCTGCGAGCGGGCCGACAGCAGCCGCTGCACCATCAACTGTTCCGTCCCATGGCTGGCGGTGGTGAGGAAGCACCCGCCGATGACGCCCGCCCAGAAACTGTACGGGCGGGCGAAGAACTCGCTCGACCATTCAAAACGGAAATCAAAAAGACGCAATTTACCCGCCTGATCCGCCACTTGCCAAATGTGGCTCCAGCCCTGCGGGATCTGCTGGACGATCACGAACAGACTGATAATCGCCCCGCCGACGTAGAGGATCATCTGCACCACGTCGGTCCAGATCACGGCTTCCATCCCGCCTTCAAATGTGTAAAAAAGCGTCAACGCAACAATTAACAAGATCGAACCCATCTCGCCTGTGCCCAGGATGATCGAGATGACGATCGAGATGGCGAACACACGGACTCCTTCGGCCAGGGAGCGCAACAACAGGAAGCTGCCGGCGGTGAGTTTGCGAATGTTGGGCCCGAAGCGGCGCTGCATCAGTTCATAGGCCGTGAACATTTCACCGCGAAAATAATGGGGCAGGAAAAGTGTGGAAATCACCAGGCGGGCGACGAAATACCCCATTACCACTTGCAGAAACCCAAGGTCTCCACGGAAGGCGATCCCCGGCGTGCCGATGACGGTGAGGGTGCTGGTTTCAGCCGAGACAATGGAAAAAGCGATGGCCCACCAAGGCGCTGTTCGACCGCCCAAAAAGTAGTCCTTCAGCGATTTCTGGCCGCTCCGAAAGCGGGAGCCGAACCAGGTGATGCCGATCAGGTACGCGAGAATGACGCCGAGATCAATGGTGCGCATGGGAAAAAGGGGAGTTTAGCATAGCCGGTAGAATTCAGTTTATGGAACAATTCCGCAACGGGATCCATCCAAACGGTGAGATGCAAGGTAGAATGCTAGGAAGCCGTCACGGAAAAGAAGGATCATGACACGAGCGACAGGTGTTGCTTCGCCCTTGGGAACTTCGTTATACTCCGGCATTGTACGTGTACGGGCCAAAGTTTTAGCTCGGTTACAAAGGTCCCGCCGCGCGGAGCCGGAAAAAAAGGACGAGAGGCATTCGGTGCTCTTCAAAAAATCAAGATTGCTCGTTGGGGTTGCGGTGGCCACAGCCGCGCTCTTTGGTCAGGCAAAAGAATGGATCGATCGGGCCGAGTATGACCTCGTCGCCGAACAGATTGGCAAGGCCACCGATCCGGCCAAGAAGCTGGAACTGCTGAACCAATGGAAGCAGAAATATCCGAAGACGAACTTCGAGTGGGAACGGTTGGGTGCGTTCCTGATGACGTATCAGCAGACCGGCAAAGCCAAGGAGATGTTCGATACGGCCAAGGCCATGGCCGCCGCCGATCCGAAGAACGTCACCGGACCGTTCTACATCACGGCGCTGGTGATGTCGATGCGCTCGACTGATCCCGCCGTTCTGGAAGATGGGGAGAAGGCCGCCAACACGCTGCTCTCCAACCTTGATGAGTATTTTGGCGCCGCCAAGAAGCCGGCGGGCGTGGCCGATGCCGCCTGGGTCAAGCAAAAGACCGACGCGCAGTTGCAGGCATTGCAAGTCCTCGTTTATACCTCGACGGTGAGGAAGGATTGGCCCGCCGTTGAAGAGCGAATCGGGAACATCCTGAAAGTGACGCCGCGGAACGCGATGCTCACCTATCAACTGGGAACGACGATCCTCGCGCAGAAGAAAAGAGAGAGACAGGCCGTTGCCATTTGGCACTTTGCCCGCGCCTGTGGATTGGACGGAGAAGGGGCCGCGCCGGCCGCCGACAAGGTAAAAGTCTGCGACTATTTCGGTCGCGTCTACCCGCAGATTCGCGGTGACCAGAAGGGCATGGAGGAACTGAAGGCCAAGGCCGTCGCCAGCGTTTTCCCGGCCGCCGATTTCGCCATCAAGACCAAACAGGAAGAAGACCTGGAAGGGCTTGAGGAACTCAAGAAGACCAATCCGCAGTTGGCGATGTGGGTGCAAATGAAGCAGGCGCTCGTCGCTCCCGATGGCGCTACTTACGCCGAACAGCTCAAGGGCGCGGCGTTGCCGAAATTCAAGGGCAAGGTCGTCTCATTGGATCCGCCGACGAATCCGAAGAAAATCGTGGTTGGCATCTCGGACGCCTCGGCGGCGGAAATCACCATCGAGATCGACGAGAAAGGCTTCCTGCCTGGAAAAGTCGAGCCCGGTACGGAACTCGAGTTTGAATCGGTCGGCAAGGAATTCGTCGCCGACCCGTTCAACCTCACGGTTACCGCCGAAAAGGAAAAGATCACCGGCTGGACCGGCGTTGCGGAAAAGAAAGCTCCGGCGGCAAAGAAGGCCGGGGTTCGCAAGAAGACGAAGTAAAAGGCGTTTGCAGAAAAAGGGCGAAGCTTCGGCTTAGCCCTTTTTTTATTTGAGCGCTTCGTTTAAGTCGCGGTCAAACGCGCGAATGGCGGTTACTTGTTCGTCAGTCGCGAATACTTCAAATCCGCGTCCAACAAATACGCCCGTCTTGCCGCGCCACAGCAAGGCCGCGAACCCTTGCGCCGTCACCATCCCCGGCGTGCCGACGTTCCCAAATCCGCCGTCGCGCTTTTCCACCAGCGACGCAAACCCATCGCGCGCGAACACGTAATGGGTCGTAATTTTCAAATCCGGAACCAGCTCAATCCTCGCGGCCAGAACCCGTTCCAATTTCGCCAGCAGCCCCGCGTCCATCACATTTTGTAGCGGCCCAGATCCTCATCGTTGAGGCTCTCCAGCCATTTCTTCAATTCGTCATTGGTCACTTTGTCGGAAACCGAACTCGTCGCCTT
>CAMDKT010000158.1 GCA_945900935.1 Candidatus Sulfopaludibacter sp. SbA3
GGTCAACGGATCTCGGCCTTTTGGAATCATACACTTCGTGTACTGACCCCCGGCTTCCTGGCGCTCTCCACCTACGCCGCAGAGGACGTTCTTGAAGTTCCGGCTAGAACTGAATCTGCCCGCGGACCTGGATCTGACGGGCCGACGTGCCACCGGAGACCGTTTGCGTACCGACCGTGTTTGGTCCGATCGTACCTGTCACGGTCCCGAATCCGCTACCGACAACGTTCATGGTGGCGCCGCCTGCATTGCCAAAGACGGGATGGTTAAAGACGTTCAGGAAGTTGGCCTGAAACTTAAACTTTATCCGCTCCGTGATCGACAGGTTCTTGGAAAGTGCCATATCCACGAAGGTTTGTCGAGGTCCATACAAGTTGACGATCGCCCCCTGAACGCCGGGCTCTCTGGACGGCCGGATGAACTCACTGTTCGCGCCGCCCTGGCCCCTGGCTCCGTTCAGGAATTTGGGATCCAGGATCTGCACGAAATCGATAGCGCCATTGACTGTGGAGGGGTTTGCGCGGTAGACACCCACGGCCTTTTGCAGGTCCTTGCGTGTAATGCCGTTCAATTCCACGCCGGAGTCCCCACCCTGTGCAACCGACCAGAATCCACTGGCGAGGCGGAACGGAGAGCCGGTTTGGACCTTGACGATGCTCGAAACCGTCCAGCCGCCGACGGCCTTGTCCACGACGCCGCCTTTATTCGCCAACGCGCGTCCCTTGCCCAAAGGCAGTTCATATACCGGCGTGAAGTGGAACACGTGCCGGCGGTCGAACGCTGTCGGCATGTAGCTCAGGCTGAGGTCGCGAAGGTCGAATTGTGCGAACTGGCCCTGCCAGTCGGTTCCGGAGTCGGTGCCGAGGTTCTTGCCGAAGGTGTAGTTCGTGTTGAACTGCAAACCGTGCCACAGTTGTTGCCGCAGCTCGAATTGCACGGCGTGATAGGTTAGGTAGCCAACCGAATCCAGGTAGCTGACGGGAGCGGCTTCACCCGTCTTGAAGGGATTCGCCTGGAAGTAGTTGATCGGATAACCGGCGCCTGCTCCCGTATAGCCGAGGTTGGTGGCGCAAGGAGAAAAGCGGGAGCCCACGAGATTGCAGAAGTAGCGGGCGTTCGCACTGCCGGCGCCGGCCAAAGCCAGAGCCATCCTTGCGGACTCGCCTTGCTGGAGGTTCTGAATGAAGCTGGAATTGGCGAAGCCCACGTTGGGCGGCGCGCCTCCGAAGGCGGACTCAAACACCGGGATGCGGCCCTGGCCCGGCAACCCGTTGTTTGCGAATGACGTGCCTCCGTTGGCGGCCAGGTTCCGTTGCGCCTGCTTGAACTGCTCGTTGAAGGACGGCTCGCCCGGCCTGGAGGCGAAGACGTTGACCTGGTTGGTGTTCAAAGCAAGCCACATATTGTCGGTTCGATTGCCGTTGTAACGCACCTCCAAAACCCGGCTGTTGCCCAACCGGCGCTGGATACCGAAGTTCCATGACTTCGTGATCGGCTGCTTTATATCGGCGGCAAAGCCGCTAAGCCGCCCGGAGCGGAACGTAAAGTCTGAAAGCGGCGCGCTGGGCTGATACTGTGTTGGCGCAAACTGGAGTGGCGGCAGCCGGTCGCCGCCGAGCGTAGGATTGCTGCCCAACGTCACGCTTCCTGGCGTGAAGTTGATGCCGGGATCGGAACGCCAGTCCTGATAGTAGAAGGCGCCGAAGTTCGCGGCGCTGTTCCAGAAGAATTGCTGCGGCATGACAAAGCGGCGCACCGAGAAGCTGCCGCGGAAGACGGTGGAATCGCCATTCAGGAGCTTGCCCAGGAAGCCGCTGGTTTCCCGCGGGTTCCAGGCGAATCCGACGGTTGGTTGCGGAGTCACATTCCAACCTTCATACGGTCGGGGCCGGGTGTCCAGAGAAGGCGTCATCGTGCCCTGCAGCGAGCCGGGACTAAAGAGATTGTTCACACCAGACGGCCCGAAAACGCTTTCCGGTGTCGCCGAGTGGTATTGATTGCGGAGGTCGACGTTGGGGCTGATGAAGTCCCAGCGCAGGCCGTAGTTGAGGGTCAGAGAGCGGCTTACGCGCCAGGAATCCTGGAAAAACAAGCCATACTGGCTCTGCCGTTCGTTGAGGACGGCTCGGCAGAGTTCGCCAAAACCGGTGTAGGCGCTCTTCTTCGGATCGTAACAGGCGCGGCCGGAAATAGAACTGACGCGGCCTACCAACGTGGCGTAATGGGCTCTCGCGCGATTGAGCTCCACCGCGTTGGCCCCTGGGAAATTGGCGGCCGTGAACATGGCGTTGGCTGGATCGTTACCGTCGATCCCCAGGTTGTAATTGGGCCAGGCGAAAGGCGGATCCCAATAGTGGTCCTGCTCGCGCCAGTAGGAGGCGCCGAAGCTCAGCGAGTGGGCGCCCTTCTGCCATGAGACGGTGTCGGTAAAGTTGAAATTTGGGAAATAGCGGGAATTCGGGCCAGGGTAGCCGTAAGGGCTCGAACCATATCCCCAGGCAACGTGAGGCAGCTTCAGGCGCCGCGTCTCATCGAAGCCCTGTCCGAACCCCGCCCAGAAGTATAGGAACCCGCCGCGGAATTGGTTAATGATCGTAGGGGACACGTTCCAATCCAGCCCGTAGCCGAGGGTATAGGAATTTCTCCGAGTGTCGGCGGCGGTTAGATCCGAAAACTCCGTGCCGGGGAATAGGGGCGCCGTACCGTTCGACTGTTCAAACGTTTCCCGGTTGTAGGAGAAGTTCATGCGGATCTTCTGAGTTGTGTTCCAGTCGACGCGGAAGGTCGGGTACGTGAACGTAGTCGCCCGCGAAAACAGAAAGCCCAGATTGCTGATGTTGGGATCGGCGGTTGGCGTGACAACCCCTTCCGATTGCGATGCATTGATTCTGCTGAAGCCCGCGGCGGTCGTGGGCGTGATGGTGCTGGGAAAACTATTGGCAGCCGCGAGGGAGAGGAGGTTCACTCCGTTCTGGTTTGCCGCGTAGCGGAACACACCCGCCTGCGCCGACGGGGTGAGGACGTTCGCGTTGCCCTCATTTCCCGACGGCTGCTTCTGGATGGCAAGGCTGGCGAAGAAGAACAGCTTGTCGCGAATAATGCGGCCGCCGACGTTCCCGCCAAAGTCGTTCAGGATGAGTGGCGCCCTCTGCAGCCGGCGGGCGTTGTTGATCCAGGTGTTGGCGTTCAGGGCGGCATTGCGGTGATCCTCGAAGACCATGCCATGAAAAACGTTGCCGCCGCGGCGTGTGGCGAAGTTGATCTGCATCGCGGAATTGCCAAACCCTTGGTTCATGTCCATTGCGTCGGTTTGTACCGTCATCTCCTGAATATTCTCCAGGCGCACCGCTACCGCCGGCGTGGCGTTGCCGCCGAACTTCATGCGGCTGGTGCTGCTGACAACACCGTCGACGTTGTTGCCTTGCGCCGAGGTGGGCAGCCCGTTCCACGTTCCGGAATACCCCGCCATTAAAGTGGTAAGTTGGGTTACGTTTCGGCCCTGCAGTGGAAGGTTCTCTACCTCGCGGGTGGTTACGGTGGTTCCAATGGTATTGCTGGTCGTGTTGACCAGCACCATGTCTCCACCGACCTGAACCGTCTGGGTAGCAGACCCGACCTTTAGTATTGCCTTCAAATCAGTGGTCAGGGCGGCCTGCACGACCACATTGTTGAACACATGGTTGTCAAAGCCGGGTTTGGTGACCGAAAGCGAATAGGCGCCCAACGGCAAGTTCACGAACTTGTAGTTGCCCACGTCTTGCGTGACTGCCGGACGCACTGTGTTGGTGGCTAAATCGCGAAGCTCGAGCCCCGCGCCCACCACCGAACCGCCGGTTGCATCCAATGCCGTGACGGAAATCGATCCCGTGCCGGCCTGAGCCCAGGCTGCTGAAGAGACGACCGCCAATGTGAGCACCAAGCCAAACGAGTTGCCGAAAACTCTTGAAGCCATGTATCATCTCCCCCTAACGGCTGTCAAGTGTATCACAACAAACTACTCGCGTACAATCACGGATTCGGGACGGATTCGGGACAAGTTTCGTCTTGACCAAAGCAATCGTCGGAACAGCGCTCCGGCGGAAGAGGCGTCGGTTAACCTTGAGAAAGCGCATCTCAATCCACAGTTCGCGGCCGGATTGTTTGCGCGGCGCCGCAATAGTTGGCGCCTAACGGAGACTGATGGCGAAGTTCACACGACGAGAATTCACGAAGCGGCTGGCCATGTTGGGCGGGCTGGCGCCGTTCGGTTTTCGCCCGCCGCTGGCCGCGCAGACCGGCAAAGTGGCTTTTGTGGACGTAGCCGTCGCCGCGGGGATTCGCTTCCAGCACGACAATGCAGCCACGGCGCAGAAATACCTGATCGAAACCATGGGCGCCGGTTGCGGTTGGATCGACTACGACCAGAACGGGCGCTTTGATCTCTACCTCGTCAACGGCGCGGCGACAAAGACCTACACTCCCGGCAAGCCGCTTCGGTCCGCGCTCTACAGAAACAATGGAGATGGCACGTTCACCGACGTTACGGCACAGGCTGGCGTAGGCGCCGAAGGGCTATTCGGGATGGGCGTCGCGGTCGGCGACTATGACAACGACGGGTTTCCCGATCTGCTGGTGCTGGGCTACGGCCGCTGTATTCTCTATCACAATAATGGGGACGGTACCTTTACCGACGTCAGTAAGAAAGCGGGAGTGGAGAACCTGGGCCGGTGGGCTTCCAGCGCGGCATGGTTCGACTACAACAACGACGGCCATCTGGACCTCGTGATCGCCAACTATGTGGACTGGACACCAGAAACCAATCACTACTGCGGCGACAAGGGCCCAGGCATGCGCAGCTATTGTCATCCCGACGTCTACCTCGGGCAGGCACCCACGCTCTACCGCAATAACGGCGACGGCACCTTCACCGACGTCAGCAAGGATTCGGGCGTAGGAGCCAAGCCCGGCAATGGCCTGGGAGTCGTCACATTCGACTACGACAACGACGGCTGGCAGGACATCTTCATCGCCAACGACAACATGCCGAATTTCCTCTTCCACAACAATCGGGATGGCACATTCACCGAAACCGCCTATCTGGCAGGCGTAGCCGTAAGTGGGGATGGCCACTCGGAAGCGGGAATGGGCGTGGATGCCACCGACACAACCGGAAGCGGGCGCATGGACCTGATCGTCACCCATCTGGACCAGCAACTCGCGCGCCTTTACCGGAACATGGGAAAGGTGGGCTTTGAAGATGCGACATTCCTCTCCAAGCTCTCGTATGCCACATTCAAGCTCAGCGGATTCGGAACGTGCTTCCTCGACTACGACAATGACGGCTGGCGGGACCTGTTCATCGCCAACGGCCACGTGCTCGACAACGTGGCAAAATATCGCCCGGACGTCACCTATGCGGAACCGAAGTTGATGCTGCGGAACACCGGCGGCGGCGTTCTGGAGAATGTGAGCGGCCGCCTGGGGCAGGACTTAACGCGGCCACGCGTCAGCCGGGGTGTGGCGGCCGGGGACTTCGACAATGATGGAGACGTCGATCTGCTGGTCAGCAACAATGGTGGCCCTCCGCAACTGCTGCGCAATGACGGCGGTAACACAAACAACTGGATCGAGATTCTGCTTATCGGCACGAAGTCCAATCGCGACGGCGTGGGCGCTCGAGTGAAAGTGGTTGCCGGCAATCTGGTGCAGTTCGATCAGCGAAAGGGCGGAGGCAGTTACCAGTCGGCGCCCGACCCGCGCCTTCACTTCGGACTGCGCCGGCGGACGAAAGTGGACACACTGGAAATCAAATGGCCGAGCGGAACGGTGACGACCTTGCGGGAGCTGCCGGTCAATCAGATCATCGCGGTGGAAGAAGGGACCGGTGTGGTCAAGCGGCCGTTCCCGAGGTTCGCCGGCGGGAAAAGTCTTCCCCATAACCTGCTTCAACGCTGAACCGCCTGGCCGTAGCCGGCCTTCCGCTCGCCCGGCGCGGAGCGAATGCGCTCCACTTGCTCCTGGTTGATCCGGGCTAGAATCGCGAGAATCTGCTGGGCCCGCTCCGGGTCTCCGTTGCCACGATAAGCTTGGCCGAGGTTGGAGTAGACAGTGGGATTGCGCGGCTCCAGTTGGCGCGCCGCCTCCAAGCGGGCGATCGCATCGGTCCAACGTCGCTCCAGCAAGTCGAGCTTGGCGAGCGAAATAAGCACCTGAGAATAAGAAGGCCGGGCGGCGAGCGCCCACTCGAGAGCGCCGCGAGCCTCCGCGAACCCCGGGTCGCCTGGTGCGACGCCAGACCGGAGGAGCGCCTCGCCCAGAAAGCTCAACGAAAGCGCGTCGGGTTTGGCGCTAGTGCGAACACCCTCGCGGGCGGCCCGCAGCGCCTCGGCGATGTTGCCGGCAAATAGATGCTTGTGCGCCGCGGCCACATAGCCGATGCTGTCGCGCCCAGCGAGCCTGGTAGCCTGATCAAACGCCGCGTTTGCCTGCTCCGGTGCCTCCAACAAAGCGAGAAACACGCCGCGCTGATAGTGAAGGCGCGCCGCGCGCGGCAGCTTTCTCAGCCCAAGATTCACTGTCCTCAACCCGAATTCGTAGTTGGCGTACGCATTGGAGGCATCGGCGATATGCAAATAGAGTTTCTCGTTTCTGGGATTCGCCGCCGCGGCGCGTTGCACCGAAGAAAAAGCTTTCTCTGGCTGCCCGAGTCCCAGGTAGGACTGGGCGAGTAGATTTTCCACATTGGCGGTGCGTTGGTTGCCGTCCAAGCTCTCCAGCAACGGGATGGCATTGTCGAATTCACCCAGCGCCACGTAGCACAGCGACAAGTTGAACTTGACGGCGAAGTCGCCGGGCGCACTCCGCAAGGCAGCCAGGGCGAGCGGTATGGCTTCCCGGAAATTTCCCTGGCGAGTTAATCGGGCTGCTTGCCTTGCTTCGTGGCCGGTCATAGAATCCGCCTCCCCGCGCGGCGGTTGAGCTTGCGCGGCTCTCAGCGCAAGCAGCACGAGGAGCAACAGCGCTCCTGCCCGCCCCACACACAGCCGCTGACCAAGATGCAATCGCATAACAGGAAGACTACGCCAGGATCGCCTCTAGCGCCACTTTCCTTCGCCTTCAACGATGATGATGTAGCGGTCGACCGGAAGTTTGTCAATGCGCTCCACTTTGCCGCTGGGCTGCGGCCAGGTGATTTCGAGCCAGTCGATTTTGGTTCGCATCCCAAGTCCCAGTACGATTCGTGGGTCGTGGGAAGAGGCATAGCTTCCGCCTCCGGCTTTGTAAGCACTGCCGCGCAGGTCGCCCGCCTGATAGGTGATCCGCGCGCCGACGGCGTCGATGTTGGCTTTCTTGCCGATCAGCCGCACTCCCAGCCAATGGTTCTGACGGCCAATGTTGTTGCGCAACAAAACGGGCGCGCCATCGTTCACGCCTACCAGCACATCCACTGCGCCGTCATTGTCGAAGTCGCCGGTCGCCATTCCGCGCGCGGCCAAATCCGTTGCGAAGATGGGGCCGCTTTTCGCGCTTACATTTTCAAACTTGTCTCCGGTGTGCCGGAACAGCAGCATCGGCTCGGCATAGCGTACGCCATGGATGCGTTTCTCGACCATCGTGTCGGGATGGCCATTTGCGATCAGCAGATCCACGTCGCCGTCGTTGTCGTAATCGAAGAATTTCACGCCCCAACCGCTGTACGGCATGGTGGCCGCGCCGATGCCGGTCGGGATGGCTAGATCATCGAAGGTCATGTCTTTACGGTTGCGGTACAGCGAGAACGTCTCGTTGTCGACGTTAGTGAGGAACAGGTCCAGCCAGCCGTCGTTGTTGATGTCGGCGGCATCGACTCCCATGCCGGACCGGGCCAACCCCATCGCGTTCACCGCAACGCCGCCCCACAGCCCTACCTCCTCAAAGCGTCCTTTGCCGCGGTTGGCGAAAAGGTAGTTCTGCACCTTGTCGTTCGCCACAAACAGGTCGAGCAGGCCGTCATTGTTAACGTCGGCAGCCACTACACCCCATGCTTTGCCCAGTTCCTTTGCGATGCCGGATTCCTTACTGACGTCGGTGAAAGTGCCGTCGCCATTGTTATGGAAGAGCCAACTGGAAACGGCTGGGTAGGCGTTCGGCATGCAGTAAGACCGCATCTGCTTGCTGCCACAGTAGACATTTTTTTCTTTGCTGTACTCGGTAAAGCCGCAGACGAAAAGATCCAGGCGGCCGTCGTTGTCATAGTCAAACCAGGTGGCGCTGGTGGCCCATCCGGGCGCCGCCACCCCGGCTTTGGCGGTCACGTCGGTGAAGGTGCCGTCTCCGTTGTTGCGATAGAGGATGCAACGCGGATACTGAGTCAGAAATATGTCGGGCAGACCGTCGCCGTTATAGTCGCCGACAGCCACTCCCTGGCCGTACGCGTTGCCGGGCACCCCCGCCTTCTCCGTTACATCCGTGAATGTCCCGTTGCGGTTATTACGGTAGAGCGCGTTGCGCAATGGCTTGGAAGGCTTGAAAAAATCGCACGGACCGCTGTTCACCAGATAGATGTCCATCCAGCCGTCGTTGTCGTAGTCCAGGAAGGCACAGCCAGGGCCCACGGTTTCGGGCATGAACATCTCCGGCGAGAGTCCGGCAACGTGGCGCCAGCCAATGCCGCTGACCGAAGGCGGAATCTCTTCAAACGCCGGCGGAGCTTGCGAGGCAAATAGTCCCGGCGGCAGAGCCGCGCCGGACCCGGCAGATGCCAGCGTACGCAACAGTTGGCGCCGGGACGTTCTAAGCCTTTTCTTGCCGGCTGGTATCACTGTGGTGGAGCGGAGTTAGGCGCACGCCGCTGCGGCGCCTTTTCCGCGGTCTTACGCTGGAGTTCGAGTTCGCGCTCGGCCGCTGGTTTGTTGCCCGTCCTCGCGTAGGCGATGGCGAGTTGATAATGGCCAGCCGGATTGTCGGGAACGATCTTTACGTATCGCTCTAAGGGCGCGATCGCCTCCGCGTACTTGCTTGCCGAACTGAGTGTCATGCCCAAGGCAAGGTAAGCCTCGGCGAAGCCTACATCCAGAGTCGAGGCGCGCGCGAAACGTTGGATGGCTTCGTCCCATTGCCCGGACCGGCGGGCAATTTCCCCCAGTACGAACTCGGCGGAGGCGTTCTTCGGATTCACCTCCAGTTCCCGGAGCAGTTCGGCGCGCGCCTGCTCGGCGGCGTCCGGTGTGGCCGCCCTCTCGAGAAGAATGCGCCCGATGAGAAAGTGAATCTCCGGCAGTTTGGGATGCTGCTCGAGAATTTTCCGGTAAGCCGCGAGAGCGTCCTCCCAACGCTGCTGCGACTCTAAAGACTGCGCGTTGAATTTGGCCACTTGGTGGCTCTCGGGGGCGGTTCTGGCCAGCTCTTGCGCTGCCTGGTTGGCCAGCGAGGACAAAAAATGTGCGGCTGTGTAAAGTACTTCCGGGTCTTGCGGAAACTGCGTGCGCAGCAGCAGCAGCGCCTCCATCACGGCCGTGCCATCCCTCATGCCCATGGCGCAGCGGGCGGCGGTCATCCCTGCTTTGTATTGCAAATTTTTGTCCTGCAGGCGATGCATGGTTCGCCGCAATACGGGCAGGTTTTCCTTGCAGTAGCCCTCCTCCGCTCGCGCCAGCGCTAACGCAATCGGGTCCGCCGGCGCCGCGGGACGCGCGGGCGGTTTGGCAGCGGGGACGGCTTGGCCCGAGGCGACAAATCCGCCGATCGCCAACGCCAAAACAGGTAGGAGGAGATGCCTGCGTCGGCCCAGGGGACACATTGGTCCTTTGATTGTATACCCGCGAGTGATGAGAGTCCCGCAATCCATCCCCAGGGTTCGATCGTCCCTGCCGAGTCGTGTAGTATTACGTTATGAAGTTTCCGAAACCTTACGCACCGCGAAGGAGCGGCCCGGCATGCGCCGCCTAAGCTGGCTCCTCGTTGCCGTATCTCTCGCTTGCGCGCTGCATGCGGCCGAGGAACTTCCGAAGCAGGCGTACGGAATTTTGAAGAAGAACTGCTTCGCGTGCCACGGCCAAAGCATGGCCTCGGGTCTGGACTTGCGCACGCGAGAATCCATGCTGAAGGGCGGACAGCGCGGCCCGGCATTGACCCCGGCTAACCCGAAGCGCAGCCTTCTCTTCTCGATGGCTTCGCATTCCGCGCAGCCATCCATGCCCAATGCCACTTACTTTGTGCTGCAAAGTCGCATTGGATTGGCTAATCATGGGAATTCTTTGGCGCGTGATGTTCACCAGGTTTGTGTTTTGGGAATGCTGCGTTGCGGGGCCAGACCATTCTGGGGTAACTCGGCCGATGGCTG
>CAMDKT010000159.1 GCA_945900935.1 Candidatus Sulfopaludibacter sp. SbA3
CAAAGGGCCGTTGCCGCGGCGGTTGACGGCGGAGCAGTTTGTGGATTCGTTGTCGGCGATCACGGGCGAATGGCGGGCGGTTCAGAACGAGCGCGGAGCGCGGATGGCGCGGGAGTGGGAGTTCCGTTCGACGGCGCTGAGCCGGGCAATGGGGCGGCCGATTCGGGATCAGGTTTATACAACGCGGCCGGCGGAGGCGAGCACGCTGCAGGCGTTGGAGATGGTGAACGGTCAGACGCTGGCATTGGCATTGCGTCGCGGCGCGCAGCGGTTGCAAGGGACGTTGCCGGAGGCGGCTGTATCGGTGTTTGATTCGAAGGTTGTGCGGAAGGGTATCGTCGAGTTGGACGTTGCGGTTGCGGGGCTTGCGGAAGTCTGGCTGCTGGTGGAGGACTCTGGGTCGTTTGACCCGGAGAAGACGTTGGCGGGCTGGCATGGGTTGGCGTTTGATGGAGCGACGACGCGGCCGGCGAGCGGTTTTGCTTTGCGTTCTGTGGAAGTAGAAAAGGTTCGTTTTGATGACGCCGTTGTTACTCCGTTTGGGAAGGCGGTGTTATTGACCGTACCGGCGGGGACGAAGCGATTGACTGGTAAGTTATTGGTGGATGACGCGGGGAAGACGAGCGATGTGAATAGCTCGGTGCGGTTCTATTTGTTTCCTCGGGCACCGGACCGGAATTTACTGGCGAGGATTGTTGATCCGTTGCCGGTGGCGGCGGCTTCGGTGGAGAAAGACCGGAGCAAGTTGACGGAGCGGTTGTTCTGGCAGCTTTTAGGCCGGGCGCCGGTGGAAGTGGAAAAGAAGTTGGCCGCGGGCGTTGAGTTGGAAGACTTGTTGTGGACGCTGTTGTTACATCCGGAGTTTCAGTATGTCGATTAGCCGGCGTGAGGTGTTACTGGGGGCGCTCGCTGGAGCGGCGCCTCGATTGCGGGCCGGAGCGAAGATTACGCCTCGGGCCGATTCGATGATCCTGCTGTGGATGGCGGGCGGGATGGCGCAGACGGAGACGTTTGATCCGAAGCGATATACGCCGTATGAGACGGGGTTAGCTTCGGAAAAAGTGCTGTCTACTTTCCCATCGATTCCTACGGTGTTGGATGGTGTGCGGCTGTCGAAGGGGTTGGAGAAGATTGCCGGCGTGCTGGATCGGGGCACGTTGATTCGGACGCATCGCGTGGGGGATCTGGGCTTCATTTTGCATTCGCGGCACCAGTTTCATTGGCATACGGGGTATACGCCGCCGCAGTCTGTGGCGGTGCCGCATATGGGGTCGTTCATGGCGCGGACGCTGGGATCGCGGAATCCGGATATTCCGGCGTTTTTGGATATTGGGCAGAATATGGAGATTGGCGGGGAGTCGGATGCGTTGAAGGCGTTCCATACGGCTGGTTTTTTGGGGTCGGAGTATGGGCCGTTTCAGATTGTGGATCCGCGGGATGCGGTGTCGGTGACGCGGCCATCGGAGTATGTGGGGCGGGGGCGGTTTGAGAACCGGCGGGCGCTGCATAAGAAGATGCTGGAGGCATCGCCGGTGGGCCGGGTTGGGAGTGATTATCAGAAAGAGAGTTACTTACGGTCGCTGGAAAATGCGCACCGGCTGCTAACATCGCCGGCGGCGAAGGCGTTTGATTTGTCTTTGGAGCCGGAGAAGAGTTTTGCTAAGTATAATAACTCGCGGTTTGGGTTGGGATGTTTATTGGCGAGGCGGGCCGTGGAGGCGGGGACGCGGTTTGTGGAAGTAACTACGGAGTATATTCCGTTCCGGTTTTGGGACTCGCATGAGAACGGGCATCAGCGGGCGAAAGATATGAAGGCGACGATTGACGCTCCGATCGCGCAACTGATTCTTGACTTGGAAGAGCGGGGGTTATTGGACCGAACGCTGGTCGTGATTGCGACGGAGTTTGGCCGGGACATGATGACGGAGGGGAAACCTGAGCAGACTGTTAAGGAACAAGTGAAGCAGCCGGAAATCATGACGGAGCCGAAACATTATGGGATGCACCGTCACTTTACGGAAGCGGTAAGCGTGGCGGTGTTTGGCGGTGGGTTTAAGAAGGGCCTGGTTTACGGGAAGACGGCTGAGGAGCGGCCGTGCCGGATTCTGGAGAATCCGGTGTCGATAGAGGATTTGCACGCGACGTTGTACACGGCGATGGGGATCGCGCCGGATACGGCGTATGAGATTGAGGAGCGGCCGGTGTATGCGACGCGGGATGGGAAGGGGCGGGCGGTGGAGGGGTTATATGAGAAGCGGGTGTAATTTGCCGATCATTGTTGGACAAGAGGCGGATGGCCGGTGGTGGGCGGACATCGAGCTGATGCCGGGCGTAATGGCGTATGGGGATACGCGGGAGGCGGCTATCGATGCGGTGTGCGCATTGGCGTTACGCGTGGCGGCGGATTGTTTGGAACATGGCGAGGACGTACCGGAGCCACTGGCGAGGGTTTTTTCGCTGGCATGAGAACCTGGCCGGCTGTTAAGGCAAGGCGGGGCGGGGCTCCTGGCGCAGATCGTGAAGAAAACGGGGCTACGGGCGAATCGGGAGCAACGGAAGCTCGCGGAAATGGGCGTCGCGGGCGATGAGGACGCAGCCGTGTTCGAGTGCCAGCGCGGCGATCCAGACGTCGTTGCGGGGGATTGGTCGGCCCTTGGCGTACAGAAAAATATCGATTTCGGCGTAATGCAGTGCAGTATCGGCAGTCACGTCGAGCACTGACACGGATGGCTTCCCGAGGAAGCCTTGCAGCACACGCTCGTTTTCGGCGGTTCGGTTGCCCCGGCGGAAAGCGCTATGGAGTTCGCCAAGCACAACGGCTGGAACGAAAACTTGCGTCGCCTGACTGAGGAGTTCGAGGATTTCGGGGTCTCCCTGCATCAGGCCGGAGTAGCCCGAGGTGTCCAGCAGAGCTTTCACGGCTTCCAGTCTTCCGGATCGACGCGCCGCATGTTTTCGAGCGTCGTGTCGAATTCCTTCGCTGTTTCGGCGGTCCATTTTCCCGCGAATTCGTCGAAGTCGGCATTGCGCTTTGCGGGGCGGATGACGCGTTCCAGCAATTGCGTGACGGCTTTGTTCAGACTAATCCCATCGCGTTCGCTCTTGCTGACGATGGCGAGCTCGATTTCGGGAGGCAAGTTGCGGAGGGAGATCGTCATGCCTTGAATGTAGCATAATGTGAGCTATAGTGATGCAGATTGGCGTATCATCCGGTATCGACGCGTTCGGGGTCGTTGGGAGCCGCGAGGCGGGCAGGACTTTGATGGCGACTTCGTGTTTGAGCTTTGTATCGGTGCCGATCATGTGAGTCTGGTTAAGCCGGCGGCGATGCGGAGGGCCGCGTCGACGCGTTCCAATGTTGGCGCATCGACAGAGCCATAATGGCCCACAATCCTGCGCTTGTCGAGCGACTGGAGATGCATGAGAAGAACTTTCGAACGTTGCGGCAGACCAGCTTTCGACGCGTCGATTACGGCTTCGAAAGGGTAGACTTTTTCCGTTTTCTTTGAGGTTATGGCGGCGACAAGGGCGACGGGGCTGAGGCGGACTCGGATGATATAACGCCGGAGAAGATCCCTATTCAACATTTCGCCACACGCCGTCCGCGGCAGAGGACCAGTCACGGTCAATTTGTTCGTATTCTTCTCGCATGTCTTGGCAGCCTTCGACGATGATCTGACGGAGTTCTTCGCGATCGCGCTCGGCGAGCCATTCCTCAATGATCTTCGCCAACGAACTGCTGCGTTCGCCGGGCGGCAGGCGGCTTTCAAATTTTTGGAGGATGTCGGGAGGCAGGGTGTATGTGCGTTTTTCCAGTCGCATTGCATTTCTATTGTGCCGTATCCCAGCTATGGCATCGTTGCCGGCCGGGCGCAGTCGCCTGCCCATTACGCCGGTCGGAGGCCGTCGACGAGATACAAGTCGCTGAGGACGCGGGTGCAGCTATAGAAGTACGACTTTTCGTCGCGGGAAATGTGAATGCAGTAGATGGCGGTGACCCCGGCGCGGTCGGCGGGGCGAATCTGTTTCCAGCCCGATGTGCGGACGGTGGCGGCATCAATGCGGATGATGTCCCGTCCGGCGCGGGCCTTCACGTTGCCGAAGATCCCGCGGCCGTCGGCGCTGAAGCGGGAGAGGCTCCGAATGCGGAGCGGGTTTTCGAGGACGGCGGGCGCTCCGCCACCGATGGGGTAGATGTAGATTTTCTCATCGGGGCCGAGGGTGGCGACGGTTTTGCCGTCGGGCGAAACAGTGTGTTGACCGAGTTCGAGTTTATAGCCTCGCGGGGTGATGGGACGGGTTTGGTTGGAAGCGAGATGGGTGATCCAGAGCCGCCAGCCGGCAGCGGGTTCGTAGGCGTCGAAGACGACGCTGGCGCCATCGGGCGTCCAAGTGGCGAAGGTAAAGTCATCGAAGCGGGTATTGGGAAGCGTAGCCGACTGTCCAGCCTCGGTGGGAACGATTACGAGATGGGGTGGAGCGCCGCGGCGAAGGGTGACGGCGCGCTTGCCGTCCGTTTTCCGAATATAAACGGACCAATTTTCGGTGCCGCCGCCGTCGCCGTATTCGGTGAGGAGAAGAGTCTTTCCGTCCGGAGAGATGTCATCGACTTCGGTGGCGTCGAGCCAGGAGTGGTCCTGTTCCACGGTCTGTCCGGCCATCAAGCCGAGAACGGCGACGCGCCAGATCTGCCGGGCGATAAGCGCTTGGCCGCCAGGGGAAATGTCCAACAGGCGAAAGGGGGCGAGGGACTGCTGGAAAATTTTCGATTTGCCATCGAGGGAAACCGAAAGGAGCGTGATGCCGGCATAAGTACCCATTTCGAGCCAGAGCTCGGCGGGTCCGGCCCAGGCGAAGCGAAGGTGTTCCAGGCGATAGGTGCCGGGGATGACGCGTTTTTCGCCGGACTTGTTAATGACGGCCAGCGTCCAGTAGCTGGACATACCCTGCGGACGTTCGGCGAAGGCGAGCCAATTGCCATCGGCGGAGAGTCGCGTCTGAACGAGCATGTTGCCGGTCTCGTAGATTGCTTTCCCGATTGGCCATTCGATTTTGTTTTTGTCACCGGCGCGGCGGGCGACGATGAGTTCCTTGCCGTCAGCGGCCCAGGTTGCGGAGTAAATGTCTTTGGCGATTACACGCTGTCCGCCGCCGAGCAGAGAAGCGCTGGCGAGGAGGCCGAATTGGAAGTTCGTGTTGTTGTCCGCTGCGACCAGGAAGGCGAGTTGACTCTGGCCGGAGACGGAAAAGATTTGGGCGGCGGTAATGGAGAGGGCGGCGATTTCGGTGGTATCGGTGCGGGTAGTGTAAATGGCGCTGCAGAGGCCTTCCCAATCGGCTGCGAAGACAATGGTGTTGCCGTCGGCGGCGCTGCCAGCGGCGAGCCAGCCGCGGCGGGTGATCACGGCCGCCTCGGGAATGGCGGCGTGGGGACCGGAGCCGGAAAAGGAGCGGAGCGCGAAGGCGAGATCGCGGGCGGTTTGGAATCGTTGGTGGCGATTTTTTTCCAAAGCGTGCAGGATGATCTGACGAAGCCCGGCGGGGAGCGCGGCGTCCAGTTCCGGTGGATCTTCGCGGAGGATGGCGGCCATGGTCTCGGGCGAAGTGGGGCGCGCGAAAGCTTGCTTGTGCCCGATGAGTTCGAAGAGCACGGCGCCGAAGCTGAAGATGTCGGAACGGGCGTCGAGTTCCTCGCCGCGGATCTGTTCGGGGGACATGTAGGGGGCGGTGCCCATGACGACGCCGGACTCGGTGGCGCCGCCGGCGGTGAGCGTGTCGTCGGAAACGGATTTGGGCTAGTGGAATTTGACGAGGCCGAAATCGAGGATCTTGGCGCGACCGTCGCGGGTGGGCCGGATGTTGTCGGGCTTGATATCGCGGTGGGTGATGAGGGCGGCGTGGGCGGCGGCGAGGCCGTCGGCGATTTGGGCGGCGATGTCGAGCGCGGATTTCAACGCAAGCGTGACGCCGTGAAGCGAGCCGCCGTCGACGAGTTCGGTGACGAAGTAGTTTTCACCGACATCGTAGACGGCGACGATGTTGGGATGGTTGAGCGCGGCGATGACTTGCGATTCCTTTTCGAAGCGCTGCTTGCGGTCCGGGTTAGTCGAGAATTCGGGGGGAAGGACTTTGAGGGCGACGTGGCGATTGAGGCGGGAGTCGGCGGCTTTATAGACCTCGCCCATGCATTTCGTAGGGGCCGAGTTTAGCGCCGGGGGTGAGGTGCATGTTATATGAGTTTACATCTCGAAGGCGGATGTGACGCGGTGTTAAGATAAAGGCAAATGAGACAAGCCGTTGTAAGCAGAGGCGAAGACGGGATGTGGGTGGCGGAGTGTTTGAGCTTGCCAGGTTGTGTGAGTCAGGGCGAAACGCGACAAGAGGCGATTGATCATATTCGCGAGGCTATTCGCCTGTATATAGAGGTGCTGGAGGAGGATCAATTGCCGGTTCCCGAAGAGCATTTCGACACGTTGCTTGTTGCGGTGTGAGCAAACTTCCGAGTGTCTCGGGCCGGGACTGCGTAAAGGCCTTGGAGAAGACGGGCTTTCGGTTGCGACGCCAGGGGGGAAGCCACATGGTTCTGCGCCGCGACGAGCCTTATGCCCAAGTTGTAGTCCCAGATCATCGCGAATTGGATCGCGGTACGTTGCGGGCGATTCTGCGCGGCGCAAACGTGCCAGTGGAGGAGTTCATCGGGCTGTTGGGCTAAACTGGCTGGATAAAAAGCATCTATTTTGCTTTTAGCTCCGCCTGCCAGTTCTGAACGACAACAATGGGTTCGAAGCGGTTCTCGCCCGCGCGGCCGGCGAATAGAAATTTCCTGCCGCTTGGCGCGGCGTCCCAGTTTCGCGTCATACCGGACCCGATGACCGGATTTAGGAACAAGGCGACCGGAAGCCCTGGACGGAACACCGGAGCGGTGGAGACGGGAACCGCTGGCGATATAAAACAGCTCCTTTCCGTCGCTGTTCCAGCGGGGCTGGACGCCTCCGTTTGTGGAGATCATCCACTGGTCAGAGGTATTTCCGTCGGCCGAGGGACGGACGTAGACTTCCGCGCGGCCGCTGACAGTGGACATGTAGGCGATAGAGCGGCTGTCGGGAGAGAACCTGCCTTGGCTTTCGCTGAATTCGGTGTTCAAGAATGGTTTTCCCTCTGGGGCGCTGGAGCCCGGACCCTCCAGGGGAGAGACCCAGAGATCCGGTTCTTTTTTCCCTTCGCCTACGACGTAGAGAAAAGCGCGGCCATTGGGCGCGAAATCAGAGGGGGATGCGTTCGCGGGCTTTTGAAAAACTGTGGGTGGTTTGTCGCGGCGCGAATGGTAGATTACGCGTTCTCCGTCCGGGGACCAGACTGGCAACGATTCCGCCGCCTTATCAAACGTGAGCCTGGCGGTGGATCCCGTGGCGAAGTCAAGAACCCAGATGTCGGAAGACGCGGGGGGCACTGATTCGAACGCAACCCGCTTCCCATCAGGCGAAAGGGCCAGTGACCTGTATTCGCCGGGTTTGGCGATGGCATCCAACACCTTGCCGGCGCGGTCATACCAGGAAAGCTGTCTGAGTTGTCCTGTCGCTCCGCGGCGAAAGGCACTCCCTTCATGGCTCCGGCCCTTTCGCCATGTAGGGAAGAGTTCCCGGAATCTGGCCTTCGACGGTGAGGCCCTTGGTGAGTGTGGCGTCGGTTTGTTGCAGGGGAGCTGCCTGCTTCGCGAGGCCGAAATCGAGGAGTTTGACGCCCTGTTTCGCGGCCAGGATGTCGGCCGGTTTGAGGTCGCGGTGGATGACGCCGTTGCTGTGGGCGGCATCGAGAACGTCGAAAATTTGGGTGGCGTGTTCGACCGCTTCTTCAATCGGCAGCGGGCCATGGAGGGGCATGCCTTCGACTAACTCCATAACGAGGTAATTGGGGCCGACGTCGTAGAGTTGGCAGATGTTGGGATGGTTTACGGCGGCGACGGCGCGAGCTTCGCGTTCAAAGCGCTCGGTACATTCGGATTTGGAGGTTTTGATGGCGACTTCGCGATTGAGGCGGGTGTCGCGGGCGCGGTAGACCTCGCCCATGCCGCCAGCGCCGATTTCGTATGGGCCGAGTTTTGCGCCTGGGGCGAGAGGCATCCCACTGCTGTTATCGCACTGCATTCTTCCGCAAGATACCGGCCAGTCCGCGGAGGAGCGAGGCGCCGTCGCCGCGGTAACTGCCGCCCTGCTGGCAGGCGAGTAGATTGGGGTTTCGCGCGGCGAGTTTTTCAACCTGTTCTCCGGGGTTGGGGGCATGGGCGAAATCGTTCATAATCACTCGGAACTGCTCTGAGGCGGTGAGGATTTCGGTTTCGGTGATGGGCGGGTTGCTATCGCCGCCGTGGGTGAATTAGCCCGGAACAGTATACACCTTGAGTTGGTGGTGATAGGCAGTAATGGCAGAAATGGCGTGCAATATAGCTATGCACCCGGTTTAGGTGTTTTAACTAGATAGTTTCATTCGAAGGCTTGCAATTCAAGGGCAACAAGGGCTACACTGGAAATGCATGCGGTACTTCTCCCACACCTTCGCCTATCCATTTTGGCGGCTCTACGCAAACGCGTGAGTGGGATTTCAGTACGGTAATATCAACACGATAACCAAACTCAGCCCACTCGGAAGAGTGGGTTTTTGTATTTTTAGGAGGCGCTCTCTTTTCGAGTATTTCGGCGAGGCGAAACGGACATGATTATTTCAATGAAAGTGCATAGCACCAGAGACGAAGTGGAAGCGGTCTGCGAGCGGATCCGGGATTTTGGGTACAAGATCCACGCCATCGAAGGGGAAGAGCGGGTTGTTATCGGCGTTGTCGGCGTGGGCGATGTGACGTCCTGCTTGGAGAGCCTGGAAGCGATGCCGGCCGTCGAGAAGGCGGTGCGAATTTCGGCTCCTTATAAATTCGTCAGCAAAGAGTTTAAGAGCGCCAAGACGATTATTTCACTGCGGACGAAAACCGGGTTGATCGAAATCGGCGGGGATGAGTTTGTGATGATGGCGGGGCCGTGTTCTGTCGAAAGCGAAAAGCAGATCATGGAATCGGCGGAAGCCGTGGCCGGCGCGGGCGGGAAGATTTTGCGAGGCGGCGCGTACAAGCCTCGGACTTCGCCGTACGACTTCCAGGGCCTGGAAGGGGAGGGGCTGAAGTTGCTGGCGAAGGCGCGCGAGGCGACGGGATTGGCGATTATCACCGAAATCATGGCCGAAAAAGACGTCGATCTGGTCGCCGAATACACCGATATCATGCAAGTTGGCGCGCGAAACATGCAAAATTTTGCGCTTTTGAAGCGCTTGGGCGAGTGCGGACGGCCGATCATGCTGAAGCGCGGGCTGAGCGCGACGATTAAGGAACTGCTGATGTCGGCGGAGTACATTGTCGCCCATGGCAACCCGAACGTGATGTTGTGCGAACGCGGTATTCGCACGTTTGAGACGGAGACGCGGAACACGTGCGACATTAGCGCGGTGCCGGTGCTGAACAATCTGACGCATCTGCCGGTGATTCTGGATCCGAGCCACGCCGTTGGAAAGCGCAGTCTGGTGCCGCCGTTGGCGCGCGCGGGTGTGGCGATCGGCGCCGACGCGATGATTGTTGAAACGCATCCTTGTCCGGAGAAGGCGTGGAGCGACGGCGCGCAATCATTGACGCTGGAGCAGTTTCGTCAGTTGATGCGGGACTTGGCACCATACATCGCGCTGTGGAAAGCGGCGCGGGTGGAAGAACCGGTTCTCGTTTAGATACTATAGTTCTCGTGCCAATCACACAGCGATTCAGTTCGTGGTTCCTGGTGTTGCTCGCAGCGGCGGGGGCCGCGGGAATTTACGGTGTCGTGGTTTGGAACCGGTGGGGCGGAGATCCCGTGCTGGCAGACCTGCTGCAAAGGCTGCCGGATAAAAACGCGGTGACTTTCCACATCGATCTGGCCGAGATCCGAAAGGCGGGGATGGGTGAGTTGCTCGGCGGAACGGCAGTGGCGGAAGAGCTGGATTATCTCCGATTTGTGGGCGAAAGCGGATTTGACTGGAAGACGGATTTGGACGCGGTGACGGCGACGAAATTTGGAACGGACTGGTACTTTTTTGCGCGAGGCCGGTTCGACATGGAGAAGTTGCGGAACTTTGCGCTGTCGCGAGGGGGGACTTGCCGGAATGGGGTATGCGAAGTGGCCGGGGCGACGCCGGGCCGGCTGATTTCGTTCTATCCGGTGAGTTCACGGATGCTGGCGCTGGCCAGTTCAAGGGGTCAGT
>CAMDKT010000160.1 GCA_945900935.1 Candidatus Sulfopaludibacter sp. SbA3
CTTCCCGTCGGTGACGAACTCGAAATTCGCGTCTCCGTTGATCACCGCTGTCTTCCCGTACACCCGGATCTTCAGGTCGTTGATCTTGCCCGATGCGTATTTCTGCTTCCCGGAGCTCATCGATTTGATATAGCTCGCCTTCGTGTCCACGATACCGGTCGAGTGCAGATAATAGAGGTCCTCGGCGAGGACCTTTTCCAAGAGAGGAAAATCGTTTTTGGTGATCCCGGCGAGCCAGTTCATCTCCGCCGCTTTCACATCATCGGCGTCGGCCGCAACCAGCGGCATCGCCACGAACAAACAAGCCAGCAATAAATTTCGCATGACCACCAGATTACCTCATGCCGTCCATTTGTCCAGATACCGCTTCCTCGAACTCCGTCCGGCGCGACCCTTCGTACGCAATGCCCACCCAGCCGCGATACCCCGCCGCGTCCACAACTCCCATCATCGGGGTCCCTGTCGATCGTCGTTTCGTTAAACCGGGCGTCAAAGTCATGGCACTTGAACGAGACGCCCCCGTGGTTCTCGATGAGGACGCTGCTATTCCGGCCTTTGGCGTACTCGCAGAGCGCGGAAAAGCTATCCACGCAGCGGCTCACGAAGTCGTCGATCCCGGCGGCTGTTGTTGGCTGCTTCTCGCCACCCACTTGCGATGATTGTCAGCCGCGGCCATCCGCTGCGCCTTTTCGGTATGGCCCATGAAGCCTTCGCCGTCACACGTAATCGGAAGTCGGTGCCTCCCACAACTGGTTCACGAACTCCATGCCCTCAATTCCGAACTGCTTCCGCGCGATCCGTGGGAAATCCAGGTTTGTTATTAACCGGCTCTGAATAGGGCAGCCCGGCCCCAAGGCCAAATAATTTGCGACGATCAATGCCTAATAGGCTACAGGGAAAGCAGCTCGCGCGGGTGATCGATCCAGAAATCCGGCTCATAGGTCTGCATTTCGGCCTGATTGCCATATCCGTACCGCACCGCGCAAACCCGCACGCCGGCCGCCCTTCCGGCTGCCATGTCGGCGGTTGAATCTCCCACAAACAACACGTCCTCCGGCCCGACCGCAAACGTCTCCAGGCCTTTATAGATCACATCCGGCGCGGGCTTGGCAGGGAAGCCATCGGTGCCCTGCACATGTTCGAAATACGGCAGCAACCCGAACTTCTCCAGCACAATCCGCGTCGTTGGCGTCCCCTTCGTTGTGGCCGTTCCTTTGCGCCCTGGCAGCGCCGCGAGCATCTCCGGCACGCCATCGTAGGCGCGCGTATTTACATGGCCCCGCGCCCAATAAATCGTCCTGTACTGGGCGATCAGATCTTCCACGCCCGCGCCATCAATCCCCGGAACAACGTCTTCAAAAAGATCCGTCAGGTGCCGCCCGATGTAGGTCCGAAGCAGGGAGACAGGTTGCGCCGGATACCCGTTCCGGTCCAAGACTTCCAGGACCGAACCGGTGATATCCGGCGCTGAATCCGTCAACGTCCCATCGACGTCGAAGAGATAAACGGGAAATGGCATTACGCCGGTTGCGGGCCTTCCGTCAACGGAGGAATGTGCAGACCGCCTTCAGGACGGACCGGCATTGGCGTCGCCGCCGGCTTGTCGTCATCGCTCTTGTTCGACCGCACCGCCGCCAGACTCTCGCCGCGAATCAACTGCCGCACTTCGGCCCCATCCAGGACTTCACGCTCCAGTAGCGCCTCGGCGATCCGAATCATCGCATCGTTATGCTGTTCGATAATAACCTTCGCCCGTTTGTAGCCTTCGTCTACGAACCGGTGGACGGCCTCGTCAATCCGGATCGCCGTGGCTTCCGAATAGTCCCGATGCTGCGAGATTTCCCGGCCCAGAAAGATCTGCTCTTCCTTCTTGCCGTAGCTCAGCGGACCCAGGTCGCTCATGCCCCACTCGCAGACCATCTTGCGCGCCATTTCGGTCGCTCGCTCAATGTCATTGCCTGCGCCTGTGGTGATGTGCTTCATGAAGATCTCCTCGGCAATCCGGCCGGCCATCAGAATGGCCAACTGCGATTCCAGAAAGTCCTTGTGGTAGGAGTGTTTATCGTCGATCGGCAACTGCATCGTCAAGCCCAGCGCCATGCCGCGCGGGATGATCGTCACCTTGTGCAGCGGGTCGGCGTGCGGAATCAGTACCGCCACCAACGCGTGCCCGGCTTCGTGGTACGCCGTGTTCGTTTTCTCTTCGTTGGTCAGAATCAGGGACTTCCGTTCGGTGCCCATGATCACTTTGTCTTTGGCGTGTTCAAAGTCGTACATCGTGACGACCTTGCGATTCTGCCGCGCCGCGATCAGCGCCGCTTCATTGACGAGGTTGGCCAGGTCGGCGCCCGCGAATCCGGGTGTCCCTCGCGCCAGCACTGACAAATCCACGTCGTCCGACAACGGCACTTTCTCCGTGTGAACCCGCAGTATCTGCTCACGGCCGCGAACATCGGGACGGCCGACAACCACGCGCCGATCAAAGCGGCCAGGGCGCAACAACGCCGGATCCAGCACGTCCGGACGGTTAGTCGCCGCCACGAGGATTACGCCTTCGTTCGATTCAAAACCGTCCATCTCCACCAGCAATTGGTTTAGGGTCTGCTCACGTTCATCGTGCCCGCCGCCCAATCCGGCGCCCCGGTGACGGCCCACAGCGTCAATTTCGTCGATAAAGACGATACAAGGCGCATTCTTCTTGCCCTGTTCAAACAGATCGCGCACGCGGCTGGCGCCCACGCCCACGAACATTTCCACGAAGTCCGAACCGGAAATCGAGAAAAACGGGACATTCGCTTCGCCGGCGATCGCCCGCGCCATCAATGTCTTCCCGGTGCCTGGCGGGCCGACCAGCAGCACGCCCTTAGGAATTCGTCCGCCCAGCTTTTGGAACTTCTGCGGCTCCCGCAGGAATTCAATGATTTCCTGCAGCTCTTCTTTTGCCTCGTCAACGCCCGCGACGTCCTTAAACGTTACCTTCTTCTGCTGCGAAGAATGCAGCCTCGCGCGGCTCTTGCCAAAACTCAGCGCCTTGTTCCCGCCGCTCTGCATCTGCCGGATCATGAAAAAATACAGCGCCAGCAGCAGGATGAACGGGATGGAATTAATGATCAGCGAGATCAGATTGGCATTCGAGGCCTCTTTGATTTCCACGTTGACGTTTTTATCCCGCAACATCTTGTAGACGTCGGGAAAATTAGTCGGGATCAGCGTCTTAAGCGTACCCTCGGCTTCGTCGGCAAAGGTCCCTTTGACCTCATTGGCCGTTATCTGAACGGTCTTGATCTTTCCGGCTTCCACTGCCGTCAGAAACTGGGAGAACGTGAGAGGCTGCTCCACTTTTTTGTTCCCCGGCTTCACAACCGTGTACAAAATGATGACCAGACAGGCGATCACCAACCAAAAGATCAACTTATTGACATTCGATGACATTGCTTCCTCAATTTGTAAGACGCCCTGACTGGTTGGATTGATTCATCAATTCACGCAATCGCGTACAACACCAGTCACTTAGAGGATACCGTATCGCAGCGATCCTTTTTGCAAAGCACCAGGAGGCACTCCTTGGTCGCGGGGCCCGCCGCCGCTCTGGCGACCGCTCCGAAGCGGTATATCCATATGATTCCATCACTATCTATAATCATCGGCCACGAATGCCGATCCCATGAGGGTACCCTCGCGCGCTCGAAAAATTCTTTCACCAGCTTCGCCTCAAACCGGTCCCCGTGTCTCCATCCGCGCACTCGCAGCGGAGGCCGCAGCCGATCCCAATCCAAAGCCGTCGCTTCTTTTTCATTATCCCCCACCCACGCCCGGAATACGTACCCCATTTCCGTAAACTCCCCCGGCACCGCCATCTCCGCCAACTCGTCCGCCCTGCCACCGATCCGCACCCAGTCCATAGACCGCTCGACGCGCCCTCCCGGCACTTCCACCGCTCCTTCTCCGCTTTCCCCAACGGCCAACTCCGCCACACGCTCAACGTGCCCGCGGTCCACTCGCCGCAAGCTGCCGAATACCTGCTCCAGCCCCAAACGCACGACGCGTGTTAACAGCGCCGGATGCAGTTCGGCCAGTTCGAGTCTGTCAATTACCAGCGCTCCCCGTTCCCGCCGTCCGCACTTCTCCAATACCGCCCCCGCCTCCCGCCGCCAATAGTCTTCGTCGGAGACCGCCAGCTCCGCCACGCGCTCCAATGCCGCCTCCACGTTCGCGTCCAACTCCCGCATTACCGGCAGCAACCGCGCCCGGACACGGTTACGCAAAAAGGCCTCGGAGAGATTCGACGCATCCTCCCGCCATTCCATTCCCCGCGCCCGCAGCCAACCCCGGACTTCCTCGCGGCGCACGCCCAACAACGGTCGCACCAGCCCCTGCGCCGTTACCGGCAAAACCCCTCGCAGCCCTGTTGTGCCTGTCCCGCGCAGCAGCCGCATCAGAACCGTTTCCGCCTGATCGGAGGCTGTATGTCCGGTCGCGACTCTATCTACCACGCCCTCCGCAATGACCTGTCCAAAAAACGCCAGCCGCTCCCGGCGGCAGAACTGCTCCAGATTTCCTGCTACCGCGCCCATGCGGCGGTTGATGAACGGCAAGCCCAGAGCCCGGGCGAGCCCCTCCACGAACGACGCGTCCAGATCCGATTCCGAGGCGCGCAGTCCGTGGTTCACGTGCAAAACCGTCAATGGAACTGCGCCCCGTTCCAGCAGCGCATGGAGCAAAAAAACCGAATCCGCGCCCCCGGAAACGGCCACGCCAAGGCGCGTCCCAGTGGGGATCATGTTATAACGGGAGATCGTGTTCTCGATTCGGTCGAGCACTGGAATCAATTGTAGAGGAGACCCGCCGCTTGCGATTAGAAGAACGTGCCGCCAAGGTAAAACTGCTGTTAATGGACGTCGATGGCGTGATGACCGACGGCACGCTTTGGAACATCCCCGATGGCCAGGGAGGCTTCGCCGAAACCAAGGGATTCGACTCCCAGGACGGCATCGCGCTGCAATGGCTGAGCTGGAATGGGATCAAGACCGGCGTCATCAGCGGGCGTGTTTCGCCGGCCACCGAAATTCGCGCGAAACAGTGCAAAATGACGTATATCTACCAGGGGCACATCGAGAAAATTCCGATCCTGGAAGAGATCGTCGCCGACGCCAAAATCTCTCCCGATGAGATCGCCTACATTGGCGATGACCTGACCGATGTCGTTATCTTCCGCCGCGTCGGCCTGGCCATTGCGGTCAATAACGCGCGCCCCGAAGTGAAGGCGGCGGCCCATCACGTTACCGAGGCCAAGGGAGGGCAGGGAGCGGTTCGCGAAGCCGTGGAGATGATTCTCGCCGCCCAGGGACTGTGGGATGATATTCTCACTAAATACGAGGTTAAGCAGCGATGATTGACGAGACCAGCGAACAGTCCGCTTTTGAAGTTACCGGCGACGCCGGGGCTGGATTTCTCCATCAGCTCACCGGGGTCATCGCCCGTCACGGCGGCGACATTACGAGCGTCCAAATTATGGAATCCCGCCCGGCGTCGCGCACTTATTTTGAGGTGGAAATGGCCGGTGACGCCACGCCGATGCTCGACGAACTTCGTGCGCTTCCGGTGGTCCAAGAAGTCCGGCTGGTGAATTCGATGCAGAAGATCTACGGCAAACGGATCATCATCATGGGGGGTGGAGCGCAAGTCGGGCAGGTTGCTATCGGGGCGATTTCCGAGGCTGATCGCCACAACATCCGCGGAGAGCACATCTCAATTGACACGATACCGCTGGTCGGCGAATCCGAGCTCGCCGAAGCTGTTCGCGCGGTGGCGCGGCTGCCGCGCGCGAAGGCGCTTGTGCTCGCGGGGTCGCTGATGGGCGGCGAGATTGAACAGGCCGTGCGCGACGTGCGCGCGCAGGGGCTGCTGGTCGTCAGCCTGAACATGGCGGGCAGCGTTCCGGGCGCGGCCGACCTCGTGGTCACCGATCCGGTACAGGCGGGCGTGATGACCGTTATGGCCATCGCCGACACTGCCAAATTCAGCATCGATAAGCTAAAAAACCGCGTGTTTTAACGCCGCGCCACAGCCAGGGAATACTCCCGCACCGTTTTGCCGGCCTTCTTCAGTCGAACCCAATACTGCCCGGCCTCCAGCCCCGCCGCGTGCCGCAACTCGGCCTTCCCTTCCACCAGCGCCACCGGGGTATCCGTGACCAATGCCCCATTGGCGCTCACAATCTGCGCCGTCGTTCCAGCCGCGTCAAGTCCGGTGACATCCAGGCGCAAATGCAGCGCATACCCTTCCAGCGCCGCCAGCGGGGGCGGGCCGCCGCGCATCGTCGCCAATTCCACTGTCCGCCACTCGCCAGGCGCCGCCGCGCGCCACGGCTGCCACGCTAGAACAGCCATCAGTATGACCATCGCCCCAGCCAAGGCCGGCATACGCCCAGGCAGCCAATCCAATCGCAGCCACTGCCGCCATGCCGATTCCACTGGCGCCTCTTCCGCCACTTTCCCCGCTGCCTCGCGCATTAAGGCCGTAAACTCGGTGGCTTCATCCAGCCGCTCCTGGCAGCGGTCACAAATTAACAGATGTTCCTCGAACTCGCCCAACTCCGGTTCTACCAACCGGCCCATCGAAAAACGTTCGAGAATCTCTTCCTCCGGGTGCGTTTTCTTAAATTTGGTCATCCCAACTCCTTGAAATGAAGTCGATTCATTTGGAGGGTAGTCCTTTACCCTCACTAATATAGTGTCAGGCGCCCGCACTTTTTCTCAAAATATTGTTTTCAGATGTATTCGGTTTTTCCAAACGCCGCCGCCCCAACTCGGCGAACCGCTGTTTCGCCCTCGATTTCAATAGACGGAATTGGGTGTCGTTCAACCCCATTTCCCGGCAAATCTGCTCTTGACACTGCTCGTAGAGGTAGAAACGGGTCAGAATCTCCCGGTCCCGACGCGAAATCGTCTGCAGTACCTCCTGCATGATCTCCATTTTTTGCCGGCGCAGCGTGTCGCGCTCCGGGTCGACGCGCTCGTCGGCCATCTGGAATCCGTCTTCCAGATCGGTCCGCTCTCTTCGCTCTTCCACCAATCGGTCAATATGGGTTGCCACGAGGCGCCGCACCACTGTTCGCACAAAGCCCATCAACCGGTCCGGCTCGCGCAACTCGCCGCGCTGGATCGCCCCCAATACGACCAAAAACGTATCGTGGACTTTGTCGTCGATCTCCTGCGCGCCTAATTGTCTCGACAGGTAGTACCGCACGCCACGGCCAAACGTCGTATAGAGTTTCGTCATCGCGTCCTGGTCGCCAGCCCGGATACTTTCCACCAGGCCCGCCCATTCTTTCTCTGCGACGCCTTCGGGATCCGCTGGTTCCGAATTCCCACTTGGGATTGTCTCATCAGGAATCGTCAACATCATTGGGAAAACTCACCTTCTTGCCAGCAAAACATGTCCAGCCCAATTCCGCGGTTGCGCCGCCGCGCCGCCGCCGCGAATGCATGCCAGTTGCGCCTGTCGCAGCGCCGCGGCCACCGGCAGGCGGCCATCCTGTCCACTCGCCAATCGCTCGTAAAACGCCGAAAAAAACGCTGTCGACTCATCGCCCACCGGCCACAAGGTCGAAATCACATGCCTCGATCCGGCCGTCAGCCACGCCCGCGTCAAACCCAATTGTCCGGACCCTTTTACCGCCTCGGTCCCGGTGGAATGGCAGGCGCTCATCACCACAAGCTCGGTGCGCAATCGGAGCGCGGCGATGTCTTCCGCCGTCAATAGCCCCGGAGTGCCGTCGGCTCGGAGTGTCAACGCCAGCCGCGGCCGCCCTCGCGCCTCCATTGTATGCGTGGCGAAATGGATAATCCCCGGTTGCCATTCAGTGAGCCGCGCCAAAACCGCCTCTTCTCCGCTGTCGGCCCCGGCGTACAGCGCCGTCTCATAACCCGCCTTTTGCCACACGGCCCGCGCCGCCTCCGCCTCCCTGCGCGTTCCAGGCAGGCGCGGCAAACCGCCCGCCGCATGGGCCGAACGCGGCCATAGCCAGCCTTGGTCCCGGCGTTCATCCGCACGGTTGAAAATCGGATCGGCGACAGCAAAAAATCGCCGATTCGCCGGGATCTCCGGAGCCTGCGTCATGGCATTCGGCACTAGCCGCAGCTCCATGTCTTCGGCGAGGTACCGTCCATTCCCGCCCGGCAGCGCTCCAAAAGGAACTTGAAACAGGCCCTCATCCGCCACGATATCCCACCGCTTCGCCCGCAAGCACTCCCTTTCCAATCCGCCCAATAACATCGCTCGCAGCCTGATCCCCAAGGCGGTCGCCGCCGGCTGATTCTCTTCAATCGCTTTTCGGAAGGATTCCGCCGCTTCAAGGATCTGTTGCCGGCCGGGGAGGGCTGTCATCACCAGTCCCCGATTCGTCCAGACCCACAACCACGAGCCCTCCTGGTGGAGCCAATACGTCAGCACCGCTTCTCCCTCTCCCGGCACTTCCAGTTTCCCCGGCACCGCTCCCGGGTCCCTCGCGGCGGACGTCTCCCGCTCCAGGATCGTCGCCCGCACCAACTTTAACGCCGCCCCGGCCGATTCCTCTCCGGCGAGCCATCTACTCTCCAGCCGCCGCGCCTCCGAATACAATGCTCCGGCCTGCCCGCCGCTCTCGCCGATCGCCCCGATGCTCCACGCACGCGTGTTTTGTATCAGCGTGAACATCTCCGCCGCCAAGGCCGCCTTCGGCTCCTGCCGGTACAGCCGTCCGGCGGTCTGCAAATACCCCTCGAATAACTCCTCCGCCATTCGCCGCTCGGCACCCAACCGGGATCGCTCCAGCGGCGGCAATTTGTTCCGCCACTCTTCTACCAATCGCTGTGCCCTCCGGTAGCCCGAAATCCCCGCTTGCAGCCGCCCCTCCGCACTCGAAATTCGCGCCTCCTCCGCCCGCAGGATCCATTCCGGAACCGGTATTTCCCGCCCCTCATCCAGAGCCCGCATCGTCCGGTCTATCCACCGCCGCGCCGCCGCAATGTTTCCCTGCTTCCGGTACAGCCGCGCCAGCTTCCCCTCCGTTAATGGCAGCCGTTTATCGTTAGCCAGCTTTCGCTTGTACCAGGACCGCGCCAGTAATTCCTCCGCCTCTCCCCCGCGACCGCCTTCCTGTTCGGACAGCTCATATCCCCACCAATCCAAAATGTCGGCCTCCAGCGATCGGGAATCCGCCGCCTCCGCACTTTCCAGCGCTTCCCTCCAAATCGGCACCGCCGCATCCACGCCCCGCGCTTTCGCCATCGCCCGCCCGAAACTCATCAGCGTTCGCACTTGCCTCTCCCGGTCCTGAATCCGCGGCCGGATCGCCGCTCCCCGGCCCGCCGCCGCTCCCGCGGCCTCATAATCTCCAGTCAACACGTATATGTTCGCTAAACTCGCCTCGACCCCCTGTAGCGTCAGCAGGTCACGCGCTTTCACCGCCGCCTCCCGCCCCGCCAACAAACATCGGATGGCTAAACGATGTTCTTCCAACATCATGTGCGCACCGCCCAGGTTCAATAAAAAGCGCCCCTGCAATCCCCAGTCCCCGGCTCGCATGGCCTCCGCCGCTTCCGCGCTCAACTGTTCTACCGCTTTCCGGTATTCGCCCGCCCGCAGCGCCGCTGTTCCCGCCACACGCGATCCCGCAACGGCCTTGCCCAGCCGTGCCGCTTCCGGATCAACACCTCGGACTGGCAAAATTCCGCTGCAACTCGCGACGATGACTAACCCGGCGATAACTCCCGTCAGGCGCATGGAACCCCTTAACAGAATCGGTATAGCTGGTCGCGGTTGCTGGCGTCCTAGGAGTTCTCCCTGAGGGGAGTACTCCTAGGATCATACCAGACTTGGCAACTAGTGCAACCCGAAAGTGTGGGATTTGCATTTGTCTTGCGACTGTGCGCGCAAGAGGTTTATTTAGTTACGCATAGGGTCACAGTCCGGGAATAGTAATGATGATGATGTCATCCATAGGAACCCCCGGATCTCAGTGGCTTTGGGCCACCTCAACCACAAGGTACCTCATGGTCTAGTACTAGTCCGGTCATTCAAAATTGCAATTAACTGAAAACAAAGCAAATATAAATTTTCAAAATCTGTGACGCTCTTGCAAAACTTTCCAAAAAACGCTTGCGGTGTGTGGTACGTAAGGCTCGATGGGATGGCTGGGGCGGTTTCTATCAGTTTTGCTCATAAAACAGAAATCGAGGCAATACGGGTCTAAAGCCGTCCTCGTTACACTCGCTTTTC
>CAMDKT010000161.1 GCA_945900935.1 Candidatus Sulfopaludibacter sp. SbA3
GGATCTGCACGGGACGAAGGTGACGGCGGAGGGTATCGCCGTACTTCGCCAAGCACGGCCGGAGCTGCGTGTACTATGGGAATGAGAGGCAACAAATGTCATCGGTAATCACGAAACGAACGCGTTTATCGCGACGGACTTTTCTTTCAGGCTGTACGCTGTCAAAGCTGCCGGTTGCCATCGGGCTGCCTCCGCTGATTTCCATGTTCAATGCAAATGGAACGGCGTACGCGGCGGCGAAGGAGACACCGATCGAAAGCCGTTTCGTGCTCTGGTACAACGGCAACGGTATTCCGGAGCGCTATTGGATTCCGGCGGAGACCGGCCCGGACTTTCAGTTGCCGTCGTGCCTTACCCCGCTGGCCCGGCTGCGCAATGATATCCATGTCATTACGGGCTTGGACAATGCGGCGGGGCGGGGAGGCACGCACCCTCATTCCACCAGCGGTATTTTGACCTGTATGCCCTTCACGGGGCGGGGCGCGGGCGGTCCGTCTCTCGATTATCTGGTCGCGGGAAAAATGGGCAACCAATCGCGATTCCGGTCGCTGCAGATCGGGGTTTCGCAGGAGTCGTTCGGCGGGTCGATGCAACGAAATATGACCTGGGCGGCGGCGGACCGGCCTCTGCCCCCGGAAGAGATTCCGCACAAGCTTTTTGACCGGTTGTTTGGCGTTCACGAAGAAGGCTGGGTGAATCGTAAGCGCACCATCCTGGATACAGTACGCGAGGACGCGGCAACGTTGAAGAAGACGCTGCCGAAGGAAGACGCCCTCCGGGTGGAAGAACATCTGACCGGGGTCCGCGATCTGGAACGGGCGATTTCCGGCCTGCCGCACGATTATGCGCTCCGCATGTCGCCGGAAGATTTTGAAGGCGATATGAGGGACTGGCCCAGGGTCGCCAAGCTGCAAAGCGATCTGCTGGCTTACGCTTTCGCCACTCGACAGACGCGGGTCGCCTCCTACATGCTCACCAAGTGTCAAGGCATTGCGCGCTTCCCCTGGCTCGGCTACACGGCGGCGCGGCATCATGACTACACCCATCGCGACGGACTTGCCCCCGGTGCCGACGGGGCCGCCGGACAGCGGATCCTACGAGACATCTGCAAATGGCATGTCGAGGAATTCGCTTACCTGTTGGCCAAGCTCAAGTCGATTCCCGAGGGCGACGGCAATCTGCTGGATCACACGCTGCTGGCGTTTGTTCACGAACACGCCGAGGCCAATCCGCACAAAAATACGAATTGTCCGATCATCCTTGCGGGACACTCCGGCCGGTTGCAAACTGGATTACACAGCCGTTTGAATGGAACGGTGGCCGAACTCTACCATACGCTGACGGATGAGGTGCTGGGTATCGGCCTCGGTCCGTTCGCGACGGCAAACCGTAAATTGAGCGGTATCGCCCGGTAAAAGCGTGGGGCCTCGCTACGCCACTGCGTCCCTTGTGATCCGGCGTCGATATGCTCAGAACCTCTGGGAAACACACCTGGGTCAATTGTCGAGAGCGCCGAAGGCGGCTTACCTTCGGTCAAATCAGCGGCGCGGGCGGGTATGCGAGCGGTGCAGTTAAACGCGACGGCGCGGTTTCAAACAACTCCATGAGGGCAGTTGTAGCGGTGAACTCAGGCCAGAAGTTCCTTTACAACCGTGCCTGCTACAATCGTGGGCCGCTCGAAGCGGCCATTGTGGAGGTAGGTAAGGTCGATGTGGTTCAGACCCATCAAGTGGAGAATGGTGGCGTGGATATCATGAACGTGCGCCGGGCGTTCTACCGCCCGCAGGCCGAGTTCATCGGTGCTGCCGACGGTTTGCCCCGGCTTTACGCCGCCGCCCGCGAACCACGTCGTGAATCCCCAAGGGTTGTGGTCCCGCCCTTTGCCCTTTTCGTTAAACGGGGTACGTCCGAACTCGCCACCCCAGATGACGAGCGTGTCGTTCAGCAATCCGCGCGCTTTCAAGTCAGCCAATAATCCCGCAATCGGCTTGTCGGAAAGCTTGCAATTCTTGCTGTGATTTTCCTCCATGTCGACGTGCGCATCCCAGCCGCTGCCGCTGCTGCAATAAAGCTCGATGAACCGGACGCCCCGCTCCACCAGTCGGCGGGCAAGCAGGCAATTTCGGCCGAATTTCTCCGTGATTTCTTCGTCCATGCCGTAGAGCTTCTTGGTAGCTTCGGATTCCTTCGAAAGATCCACCGCCTCCGGCGCCGCGGACTGCATACGATAGGCCAACTCGTAGGATTGTATGCGGGATTCCAGATCGAGATCCGTTTGCTTGTCGCGGCCGAAATGCCCGTTCAGCGCCGCCATCAGATCTAACTTTCCCCGTTGCTGTTCATTTCCAATGGTTGTTGGCGGAAGCACATCGAGAATGGGGGGACCCTCATTGCGGAAAAGAGTTCCCTGATAGGTTGCTGGAAGGAAGCCGTTGCTCCAGTTATTGGGACCGCCGATAACTTCTCTCTCGTCGGTGAGTATCACAAACGCGGGCAGGTTCTCATTCGCCGCGCCCAGTCCGTATTGAACCCATGAACCCAAGGAAGGCCGTCCAGCCAAAATAGAACCGGTGTTCATCTGACACACCGAACCAACATGGTTCAAGCCGTCGGCCTGGCACGACCGTAATACGGCGATATCATCCATTTTCTGAGCAATATGCGGATACCAGTCTGACACCCACTGACCGCTCTGCCCGTACTGTTTGAACGTCCGCTGCGAGGGCATCAAGGTGTTGTTGCTCGTACCCATTGCCGTAATCACCTTGCCGAATGAAGGCGGCAAGGGTTGACCCGAAAGCCTTTTCAATTCCGGTTTCGGATCAAACAGGTCGATGTGGCTCGGGCCACCTTCCATGAAGAGCCAAATCACCGATTTAGCCTTCGGAGCGTAGTGCGGCTGTTTGGCGGCCATGGCATTCCGGCCCTTTGCCGCGGCGGCAACTCCGTCAGCGGCCAACAGAGATCCCAAAGCGAGCGCGCCGAAACCGGTCCCGGCGTTAGCCAGAAAGTCCCTTCGGGAGGCCGCTCGCACAAAATGCGGAGGAGTAAGTTTTGACATTTCGCGTGCTCTTCCTACTGCTGATAGACGAATTCGTTCGAATTCAGTAACGAATGACAGAAGTCGACGAGGGCGGCGAGACGCGCCGGTTCAGCCTTCTCGGGAACGTTCGTGGGTAAGGCGATGCTCTCGCCCTTTGCAATGCGGCTTTGAATAATTCCGCGTTGCTTTTCGAGGAACGTTAAGACTGTATCGGTCTCCCAGCCATCGGGCTTACGGGAATAAGCTAACAGATAAGCAGTTTCAACCTGCAACTTGGGATCAAGCCCGGCCTTTCCAAGCACACGGCCCGCAAAGTTTTGCGCCCAGTCAATGGCCGCGCGATCGTTCAGAAGCGAAAGAGCCTGCGGCGACGTAATGGTCTGGTCACGTCGACCGCAACTCATATTCGTGTCCGGAAAATCGAGAGCTTTCAGCAGAGGATAGGGTGTGTTTCGCCGCACAAAGATATAGACGCTCCGGCGGTAATTCTCCTCGGCGGTCGGGCTTTTCGACCAACCACCGCGTGGAGTGAGCATATTCTCCGGAAGAATCGGAAAGACACTCGGGCCCCCAACTTTAGAGTTGAGCACCCCTGCGATGTGAATAGCGGAATCACGAATCGCCTCCGCTTCCAAACGGTTCCGCGGGAAGCGCCACAGGAGCCTGTTCGTGGAATCTTCCTTAGCCGCGTCTTCCCGATGGGCGGAAGCCTGTTGATAAACATTCGACATCAAAATAAGTTTGTGGAGCTTCTTGATGCTCCACTCATTCTGCACGAATTCAGTTGTCAGCCAGTCGAGCAACTCGGGGTGGCTAGGACGTTTACCCATTACTCCGAAATCGTTGGGGGAGGCAACCAACCCTTGCCCGAAGTGATGGGACCAAACCCGGTTGACCATTACCCGCGGCGTCAAAGGATTCTCGGGGCTTGCCAGCCAGTTCGCCAGCGCGGTTCGACGGCCAGTGGTGCTGCCGTTTGCGGAGGGCTCAATCTTGGGCAGTTCTGACGACAGCGCCGAAAGAAATGCCGGCTGAACAGTCTCCTGGCGGCCCAAGTATGTTCCGCCCGCTAACACATGCGTAACCGGGGCTTGCGCGCTTATATCGCGCATACCACTTCCGCGAGGGAGGTCGCCGGGATGCAGGCTGGCAAATTCCTGAAGTTTCTTCGCAAAGGCCTGATAACGCGCCTTGTCAGGTCCTCGCAGGGACTTCACGACGTCATCCTTACTGGGATCGAGATAGAGTTTTGCCTGGTGGTAAAGTTGCGCCTCGTAAGGGGTTCGCTCACTATCGGGTTTGGTGATGGCTTCCTGCACTTCGGGGGGGTACTTGTCAAAAAAGTCGTCCCAGATCTTCTTTCGCGCGGGAGCCAAAATGGCCGAGATTTCTTCGCGGATTTCCCGTGTCGTGCCTTCCCACAGAGCGAGCTTTCGCTCGTGTTCCTGTACTTGCTGGGCCGACGCTATGACGATCCGGTCGTCGGCGGCGGTATTGGCGAAAAAGGCCTGTAAGCTGTAGTAGTCCTTATGCGATATCGGGTCGAACTTATGGTTGTGACATTGAGCGCACTCCACGGTAAGGCCGAGGAAGGCGCTACCAACAACGTTGGTAACTTCGTTAAGAATTTCCTGCCGCCGCTGCATTAAGTTGCGCGCGTTGTACTCATCCGGATAGTGACGGTTGAACGCCGTCGCAATTCTAGCTTCGGCGACGTTCGGCCAGAGCTCATCACCGGCGATCTGTTCGCGGATAAAGCGGTCATACGGTTTGTCGGTATTGAAGCTTTTGATGACGTAATCGCGGTAGCGCCACGCGTCGGGCCGGGTCTCATCAGCCTTGAAACCCTGGCTCTCGGCGAAGCGGGCCACATCCAGCCAGTGGCGTCCCCAGCGTTCGCCATAATGAGGGGAGGCGAGCAGCCGGTCAACCAGTTTCTCCCAAGCCTTAGGGGATTGATCGGATACAAATGCGTCCACTTCTTCGGGAGTTGGAGGCAGGCCGGTCAGGTCCAGGGTAACGCGACGGAGGAGCGTAACTCGATCGCCTGATTTAGAAGGTGTCAATCCCCTAGCTTCCAGCTTGCTGAGAATGAACGCGTCAACTGGCGTCGCAACCCAATCCTTCATCCCTACTACTGGAACCGCGCGCTTAGCAACCTTTTGCAGCGACCAATGCCGTAGCTGGACAGGCGTGAAAATTTCTTTTACAGCCGACTCCGCTGCAAAGGCTGCGAACGCAAGGCCCAACCCCAACAGGGATATTGACCATTTGCTCAAATTCATGAATTCGGTCCTCCGTCTCATCTATCTAACCATAGCGTGCGGCCACACCAAGCCGAACGTCAAGTGATTCGGGCCGTTCGGGCACCGTTCGCGGCAGTTCGGATCGATGGATTCTGGGTTTTTCGCCATTTTGCTTCGCCGCGGTCCGAAACTTGCGGTTCTATACCTGTGGTGAACCATCAACGGCCTAAAGCCTAATGCCACATACTTTTTGTCATGACTGCGCCTTGCGCCTTGGGAATGGCTTCGCATTGGGGCCTCCTCGCTGTTTGGTGTGGGTAAGGACGGGCGTGCGCAATGAGGGCATTCGGTTCTTGGAGGCGTCGGCAAGGAAGGAATCTCGAATGGATGAGGGGCGTGATGGAGTGCCGGGTTCGCTTCCTGGAGTTTGAAGTTGGAAACGACAATATCGCCGTCGCGGCGGTGGGAATGTGGAAATCGCGCCTTTTTGCGATTTCCAAGGGCGGTGAGAAGAGAGCGAAAACCTGCGCTTGGTTTTCCTCGCTTTCCACGGCCCGCCATTTCCACGGACGGTCTTGCGGGCCGAATGCTCTTGCCACTACCAGCTACTTCGGCGCTGGCGAACTTAAGCCGACGCTCCTACCCACATGAAACAGCGAAGAACCATGTAAAGGTTATTTATTTACGCCGCTTTACGCCAGTTGAACGACTGACTTACCAACGCCGTCTTTGTAAGCTTCCAAATCGGCGAAGGCCCGTTCGATGTTTTCGAGCGGCGCGCGGTGAGTGACCATCGGCCCAAGAAATGCCGGGCGCTCGGCGAGCAACTCGATCGCGAGATGAGTCTCGTTGTTACTCCGGCGGACGTTAAAGAGCGGCACTTCCTTGCGGCGCAGCTCATGGAAATGAATCATCGGCCGCGCGTCGCTGGGAATGCCTGTCGCCACCACGCGGCCGCCCTTGGCAACGGCAATGCACGCATGGTCCAGCGATCCGCCTTTCGTGACGCAGTCGAGGACGGTTTCGACGCCTCGTTTGCCGGTCGCGGCAAGGATTTCTTTCGAAGGATCGGTTTGGGACGGGTCAATAAGAACGTCGGCGCCCATGGCGCGGGCGAGTTCGCGGCGATGGGGAACCGGGTCAACGGCGAAAACGCGGCGAACGCCATGCATTTTGAGCATCGCGACGGTCAGGCTGCCGATAGGTCCGCAGCCGAAGACAGCGGCGGAAACGCCGGGAGTCAAGTCAGCGAAACGCAGCGAATGCAGCGCGACGGCGAGCGGTTCAAAAAGCGTCCCTTCGGCGAGCCCGACGCCGGGCGGGATCGGCACCAGGCAATGTTCCGGCACCGACACGATGTCGCGGAAGTAGCCAGGCTCCGCGCCGGCGCTCAGGAAACGGATGTTGTCGCACAAGTTATGGCGGCCGGAGCGGCACATTGGACAGTGGTAGCAGAAGATGGCCGGTTCAAGAAAGGCGCGGTCGCCGGGCTGCCAGCCGCTGACTCCGGCGCCGGTTTGGATCACCGTGCCGGTGGGTTCATGGCCTAGGACCATGGGGTAGACGCTGGGCGTGTCCCCCACCAAGCCTTCCGAGAAGTTGTGAAGGTCCGAGCCGCAGATACCGCAAAAGTGGACCCGGACCTGGATTTCGCCGGGGCCAGTATCCACCGGGGCGGCTTCCGCGATTTGGAAGCGATGTTGAGAGATGAGTTTAGCGATTCGCACTTATTTCTTGAAGAGCTCCTCAAATGCCGAGCGCGCGTTGCGAACGGTGCGGGAAACATGCGGCGTGGCCTGTTCGGCTGCGGCAACCACCTTCGGCGGTTCGGGCGGCTTGGTGGACTCGCGGGCGACGGTCACGCGCGGGGTGAAGAAGGCGCATTCGTTTCGCTGGTCCTTGGCGGCGATGCGCGCCGGGATGGGCTTGGCGCATTGGAAATGGGCGGAGGAGTCGAAGTGGGCGCACTGCCGGCAGCAATAAAGTTCGGCGGCGCATTTCGGGCAGGGTTGAGCGAAGTCGAACCCGGCTGGAAGCGTGGCGACGCAGTTGTGGCAACGGCTCGCGGTGACGTTTTGCACCATCTGCGGCAGGCGCGGCGCAGTGATATCCATCGAATGGCGCGGCGGAGCGAGGCGCTCCCTGCCGGAATCGGCTGAGTGCCCTGAGCCACCGTTTTGGTAGCCGTGTTGGCGATATTTACGATCCCCGTCCATATGATTATGCTCCTGATTTTTCGATGGGAAAAGAACAGTCCTTACCGCGGGCAATGCAGCCGTGAACCGGGTTTCGAGATTCAAATGATGCGGGAAGGGAGACGAGGACAAAAAGGCCAGCGCGGGCTGAGAGGAGAAAACTTGCGGGAACGTTGTCCACTCAATAAATACCACGAATTTCGCGCGGACGAAAGGGGTGACTTGTCTCGTACTGTTCGGCGGGTCCGGATGGCTGGGACAACCGCGAGGCGAGAGCAACACTCTCTACTTCACTCTAGCAGGCGAAGTCAAGAAATCAGCTCGGCGCGTGGTGGTTGATTGTTAGCTAAGTCCTTTGTGTGCAATTGAGTGAAAATTATTTTCAAGGCTTGTGACCGTTCAAGATCGCTCCGGCATTTCAGCGCGAAAACGCACGGGCGCGCGCCGAAATTCCACCGCCGAACGGTTGAGCCATCGTTGCCGGCATTGGCCAGCCGCTACCGCCAATGGTTGATATACACCACTAGCCACCCACCGCCCTGGACGGTAACCGCTTTGCTTGCAATAACGTGGAATTTGGCGACCGGCTTGCACTACAGATGGAGGGAGATTCAAAATGCACTTCAATTCTAAATCCCGATTGCCCTATCTGTTAGCCGCGCTACTGCTGATCGCCGCGCCGTTAGCGCAAGCGGAGCGCGGTGGCAGCCGGTCAAACGGCCACGGCGGCGGCGGACACAGTTCCGGCCGCGGCTACGCCCGTCACGGTGGAGGCGGTCATGGCGACATCCGCGGCTACGCCGGTCAAGACCGAGGCGGATACAGGTCTAATCGGAATTACGGTGGCTACAACCGCGGCTACGTTGCTCCGAATCGAGGATACTCCTACGGCGGCGGCTACTCCTCGGGAAGGTTCTACGCGGGAAGAGGCTACTTCTACGGCGGCAGTTTCTGGGCGCGGCCGTACTTCGGCATCGGGATCGGCATCCCGTTTGGTTACGGCTATCAGAGCAATCGCGGGTGCGGCTACGTTGACGGCTACGGCGATTTTTATCCGGCGCCTTGTTACTCTGGGTACTACTCCGGTTACTAAATAACGACATTACGTCCTCGGCAACCGGCGCGGGTCCGGTCCGCATTCCATGCTGCCGGAGGCGAATCAATTTCCTTCTGTAATTCTGGCAGCCCCTTTGGGGGCAGGGGGGATAAGCGGAACTCCCGGGCAACGAGTGCCCCCGCTTTCGGCGCTTTGGCCGAGAGGGGGGCCGGAAGCAGAGATCAGATACTTTGTTGCCGGATGCCGCGAACGCGCCGCGCGGGCGCTTTACGTCGTTTCGGGCGATTAACGCCCGTGAGGCGGATCGCGAAAAACCGCGTTGAGAAATAGGACGTTGATGCCGTCGCGATAGGCGCGAAAGTTTGGATCGAACGTAAAGCCGATGACGTTGCCCTGGCCTTGGCGTTCGATCATCACCAGGGGTTTGTAGGCCAGTTGCTTTCTGTTTTCTTCCCACATATAGCCGCTGACGAGGAGCTTATCGACGCCGAGAAAGTAGGCCGAGTTGATGCGTTTGTCGAGCTTTAACGGGGGCCCTTGCACGAGCGCGTTGACAGTGGCCGGGACGCCGGCGGTGAGCGAGTGTCCGGCGTCTGTTTTGGCGATGCCGAGGATGCCCTGGACGGCGTCGGCGGCTTCGCGGCCGGGCTTGATGGCTTCGAGATAGGCGGCTTCGTTGTTGATAAGACGACCGGGGACGCGGCCGTTGTCGGGCTTGGGCGAGGGGCTTGGGCGTTGGTGGAAAGCAGAGCGCCGCCTTTGTTGACACAGGCTTTCAGGCGGGCGGTTTCCGTGGCGTTCAAAGTATCGGCATAGGCACCTTGGGTGCAGGGGAGGATGATGACAACGAACTGATCGAGATCGGCGATGGCGAGCGCGGCGGCGCGAATGGCGGTGAAGGGGTCGCCGAATTGGCGCTCGATGACGAAGCGGAGACGGGGCGGTCCCAGGCGAGGGCGATGCCCGATGTTTTGAAGCGCGTGACTTTGCGGCTGCCGAAATTGATGCCGCTGTGGAGCCAGCCGGTGTCGACGGGAACGAGTTCGGCGTCGCCGGCAATGCGGGTGACGGTGACGTGGAGGTTGGCGAAGGATTGGGGGCACTGTCCGCCGCCTACCCGAAATTGAAGACAGTTTGGGTAGGCGAGCGGTGGCCGGGGACCTTATTTATATTCAATTGTCAAAGAACATTTCCGGATTGCCGACGATGGTTTCCCAAGATCGGAATCGCGGTTGCATCGAGGCCGGCCTCCTGACGATGGGGTGAGGCATGATAGTGCGGGTGGCGGCGGACGGCTTAGAACCTGTTCATTTCGTCGAGCATTTCGATGGTGGCGAGACGGCGAAGGTTTGGCTGCCGTTGTCGAGTTTTAACGAGAATTGGTGGCCTAATACGCGTCTGATCTTGAGGCCGGGGCGCACGGATTGATTCGGAATGGTCAAGGCCCGGTGGAGGGATTTTAGGGCGATCGTTGTCGTCTTGCCCCGTTGGCGGTTGCAGCAGAGCATGAGGTATTTGGCGGCGGAGTCGAGGACTTCGGCCTGTTTGGGGCTGGGGTGAAAATCGAGGCGGATTTTGGCCCATTCGGAGGTTTTT
>CAMDKT010000162.1 GCA_945900935.1 Candidatus Sulfopaludibacter sp. SbA3
GTCGTTTACGTCAATCAGGTCGGCGGCAACGATCAACTCGTTTTCGATGGTTCCAGCTTCGCCATGGACGCAACCGGCAAGGTCATCGCCCAAGCCGCCAGCTTCGCCGAAGATCTGGTCATCGCCGATATCAACACCAACAAAGGCGATCTCCACGCCACCCACCCGATCGAAAACGACGCCACCTACGAAGCCCTCGTCCTGGGAACAAAAGACTACATCCGCAAATGCGGTTTCTCGAAAGCGGTGATCGGCCTCAGCGGCGGCATCGATAGCTCCCTGGTCGCCTGCATCGCCGTCGAAGCACTCGGACGCGAAAACGTCACCGGCATTGGCATGCCCGGCCCATACTCGAGCGATCACAGCGTCACCGATGCCAGCGCCATGGCCGACAAGCTCAACATCGGATTCGAAATCGTCTCGATCAACAAAGGCTGCGAAGCCGCCAACGAAGCCCTCGCCCCCCTCTTCGCCGGCACGAACAGCGGCGTCGCCGAAGAGAATATTCAGTCCCGCCTCCGCGGCCTCACACTGATGGCCTTCTCCAACAAGTTCAACGCCCTCGTCCTCACCACCGGCAACAAGAGCGAAATCGCCGTCGGCTACTGCACCCTCTACGGCGACATGTGCGGCGGCCTCGCCGTCATCTCCGACGTTCCCAAAACGCTGGTCTACGAACTCTGCCGCGTCGCCAATAAACGCCTGAACGACGCCATCCCCGAGAGCGTCTTCACCAAACCCCCCAGCGCCGAACTCCGCCCCGATCAGAAGGACTCAGACTCCCTTCCCGAATACGAAATCCTCGATCCCCTCTTGAAAGCCTACGTCGAAGACTTCCTCCCGCCCGCCGTTATCGCCGAGCGCCAAAACCTCCCCCTCGCCCTGGTCCGCGACATCGTCTCCAAAGTGGATCGCAACGAATATAAACGCCAACAAGCGGCACCCGGCCTCAAGGTCACCTCTAAGGCCTTCGGCATGGGCCGCCGCTATCCCATCGCGCAAAGGTATCGAGAATGAAAAAAATCCTCTGGGCCGCCGGACTCACCCTCCTCGCCGCCGCCGCCATGCTCTCCCAGCCTGAAGTTCGCGAAGTCGTCGGCGCCCTCTCCGGCGGCCGTTTCTTCTTGCCAACCGGTCAAATCGTCCAACCCGCCGGCCGCCAGCTCCCCTTGGATACCTTTCCCATGGCCGCCGTTCTCACGCCCAATAAGCGCCATCTCCTTGTCCTCCACGGCGGTTACAACAAGCCCTCGGTCGCCGTCTTCGATCCCAAGACGATGACCGAACTCTCTCGCGTCCCCTTCGATGACGCCTGGCTCGGCATCGCCGTCCACCCCAATAGCCACACCGTCTACGTCGGCGGCGCTTCCCGTCACAACGTCCACGAACTCACGCTCTCCGACGAAGGCCGGCTCCTCCCCTCACGCGTCTTCGAAGTCACCCCGCCATCCGAGCGCAAGCCCACCGATTTCCTCGGCGACCTCGCCCTCTCCCCCGACGGCCGCCTGATCTTCCTCGCCGATCTTTTCAATAACGCCATTAAAGTCATCAACCCCCAGTCCGGCCGCGTTGTCGAAAACTGGAAAACCGCCCGCCGCCCGTACAAAATCCTCTTCCACCCCGATGGCAAAACCTTCTTCGTCTCCAGTTGGGCCGATGGCGTCATCACCCAGCACGACGCCCAAAACGGCGCTGTCGTCAACCGCGTCGCCGCCGGCTCCCACCCCACGGACATGCTCTGGCGAGAGAAGCGCACCGGCGATGAGGAAGGCGAATCCGATCAGTTCAAAGGCCGTATCTTCGTCACTCTCGGCAATACGAATTCCGTCCGCGTCATCGGCGTCAACGAGTCGCGGGAACTCCGCGCCATCGAGACCATCAACGTCGCCCTCTATCCCGAATCCCCCGCCGGTATGACCCCCAGCGCGCTCGCCCTCAGCGACGATCAAAACTCCCTCTACGTCGTCTGCTCCGACGCCAACGCCGTAGCCGCCGTCAACGTCGCGGGCGGTCGCAGCCGCGTCCTCGGCTTCATCCCCACCGGCTGGTATCCCACCGCCGCCCGAGTCCTAGACGACCAAAGACTCCTCGTCCTCAACGGCCGCGGCAATCGCAGTTTCGCCAACCCCCAAGGCCCCAGCCCCATCCGCCTCCCCGCCAATGAGCACCTCGGTGCCGCGCCCAATTCCCAATACGTTGGCCGCCTGCAGCGAGGCTCCGCATCCATCATCGATACAGTCGATCCCGCCCATCTTATCGCCTGGACCGATCAGGTTCGCCGCAACACGCCCTACAAGGCCGCGCCATCCACTCGCAGGCCGGCATCCCCCATCGAGCATATCGTCTATATCGTCAAGGAAAACCGTACCTACGATCAGGTCCTCGGCGCCATCGGCAAGGGCAATAGCGATCCGTCACTCACCGTCTTCGGTCCCAGGATCACTCCCAATCATCACAAGCTAGCCAACGAATTCGTCCTCCTCGACAACTTCTACGTCAACGCCGATGTCAGCGCCGACGGCCACAACTGGACCACCGCCGCCATCGCCCCAGACTACGTCCAGCGCCTCTGGCCCAACAGCTACGCCGGCCGCCGCAAGACGTACGACTATGAGGGCGGCGAACCGGCTGCCACTCCCCCCGCTGGCTATATCTGGAACAACGTCCTCGCCAAAGGCCTCCGCGTCCGCAACTACGGCTACCACGTCACCAATCGCCCGCTCAAGGACGTAAACGACAACAACCACGCCGCCGCCATTCGCGACCCCGCCCTCGCGCCCTTCACCAACCGCGCCTACCGCGCCTTCGATCTCGATTATCTCGACGTCGATCGCGCCAAAGTCTTCATCGCCGACCTCGGCCGCATGGAAGGCGAAAAGCGTTTCCCGCACTTCTCGATCCTTCGCCTCGGTAACGATCATACCTCCGGCGCAAGTGCCGGCAAGCGCACCCCGATCGCCCAGGTAGCCGATAACGACGCTGCCCTCGGCATGATCGTCGAAGCCCTCTCCCGCTCTACTTTCTGGCCAAAAATGGCCATCTTCGTCCTCGAAGACGATGCCCAAAACGGCCCCGATCACGTTGACTCGCACCGCTCCCCCGCCTTCGTCATCTCGCCCTACGCCAAGCGCGGCATCATCGATTCCTCCTTCTACAACACCACCTCCATGCTGCGCACCATCGAGCTGATTCTCGGCCTGAATCCCATGACCATGCACGACGCCGGCGCCAGCCCCATGTTCGGTGCCTTCAACGATTCGCCAGACCTCAAGGCCTATTCGGCCGAAAGACCCAACGTATCTCTCGAAGATCGCAACCCCGCCAACACCGCACTCGCCCGCCGCTCCGGCCGCTTCAATTTCAACGAGGCCGACGAAATCGACGACGACGAAATGAACGATATCATTTGGCTCGCCGTTCGCGGCACTCCGCCTCCAACGCCCGTCAGGAGCTTCTTCGGAAAGTAATGCCTCAAATCGACGTCTGCTTCGTCTGGCACATGCACCAGCCTTTTTACAAGGACCTGGTGCGCGGCGAATACAAGCTCCCCTGGACCCGCCTCCATGGCCTCAAAGATTACTACGGCATGGTGGAAATCCTCGGCGCTTTTCCCAAGGTCCACCAGACCTTTAACCTCGTCCCATCCCTGCTTGCACAAGTCGAAGACTATGCCGCCGGTAAAGCCGACGACCCGTTCCTCCGCCTTGCCCTCAAGCCTGCCGAGTCGCTCACCGCCGCCGACCAGCAGTTTCTGCTCCGGTATAGCTTCCAGGCCAACGTCGACAATCTCATCAATCGCTATCCCCGTTACGCCGAGCTTTACCAAAGCCGCACTCGTCCGTTTTCCACGCAGGACTTTCGTGACCTGCAAGTGCTCTCCCAACTCGCCTGGTTCGACGAATTCTTCCTCACCCGCGACCCCGATATCGCCGCCCTCGTCGCCAAAGGCCGCGAATACTCGCCGGACGACCAAGCCCTCCTCGGACGCAAGCAAACTCATGTTCTCGGAGAGGTCATCCCCGTCTATCGCAGATATGCCGCCACCGGCCAAATCGAAATCTCCACCACGCCGTTTTACCATCCCATCCTCCCCCTCGTCTGCGATTCCAACATCGCCGGCATGTCGAATCCGCATGTCCCTCTCCCCTCGCGCTTTCACTATCCGGAGGACGCGCGCGAGCAACTCCGCCGCGCCCGCGTCTACATGGAGCGGCAGACCGGCGTCGCCCCCGTCGGCCTCTGGCCCTCCGAAGGGTCGGTCTCCGATGAAGCGTTGACCCTTGCCGCCGAGTGCGGGTTCAAGTGGTTCGCCACCGATAACGGCGTTCTCAGCCGCACCCTCGGCCGCGACGCCGGCGTCGTCGAAACCTATCGCCCCTACCTCTGGCAGCACGGCGGCCACGAACTCCGCAGCCTCTTCCGCGACCATTATCTGAGCGATCTTGTCGGCTTCACTTATTCAAAAATGGGGCCCGAAGAAGCCGCCGATCATCTCATTTCCCGCATCGTCGAAAACGCGGGCGGGCGAGACTCCCTCGTTCCCGTCATCCTCGACGGCGAAAACGCCTGGGAGTACTTCCCGGAAAGCGGCCGTGAGTTCCTCCGCCAACTGTACCAGCGCCTGGAATCCACGCCCAATCTGCAAGCGCTCACCGTGAGCGAGGCGCTGGAACGCCATTCGGCCCAGCCCCTCCCCGGCATCTTCCCCGGCTCCTGGATCAACGCCAACTTCGATATCTGGATCGGCTTCGACGAGGATAACCGCGCCTGGGAGTACCTCCTCCGCGCCCGCCAGACCTACGAAAAATACGCCCACACCGTCCCCGACGCCGATCGCGAAATCGCCTACGAAGAGATCCTCATTGCTGAGGGCTCTGACTGGTGTTGGTGGTACGGTCCGCATCACGAATCCAGCAACCGCGTTGAATTCGACCAGCTCTTCCGCGACCATTTATCGAACGTCTACCGGCTCCTGGCCCAGCCCGCGCCCGAGGAACTGAGCCGGCCCATTTTGAAGCAATCCGCGGTGGAACATAACATCCGCCCGGCGTCACAAATCAGCCCCGTCATCGACGGCGAAGTGACGTCCTATTTCGAGTGGATGGGAGCCGGCGAGTACAAAATCGACCACCGCCAGGGCGCAATGCACGGCGGTCGAAGCGGGCTCCAAATGCTGTACTACGGGTTCAGCGGCGAGGCGCTTCATCTCCGTCTGGACTTCGACCCCATGCCGCAACCGGCGCTATTGGAGATCCGCATTAAGACCAAGCGCGGTGAGCACGCCCTCCGCCACCCGGACTTCGCCGTGCGACGCATTGTGGAAGCCTCGGTGCCGCTGACGGCCCTCAACTACAAGCCCGGAGAAATACTGTCATTCCAGCTTTCCTGCTGGCTCGACAGCCTCCCCGTCGAAGCTCTCCCACAAAACGGCTGGCTGGAGGTTGAAACCGGCGAGCCTTCGCACTGGCCGTAGGCTACACACTCGCCAGCCACGAAACCTGCACTACGTTTCTCTCCTGCCGTTTGAATTGGAGCCCGCCGGACAGCGGGTCCCGAAAGATCTCGTGAACCGGCGACTCTCGAAAATTCTTTACAACGAAGAGAAAATAGCGGTCTTTCATTGCACCCGCCACGGCGTGTTCTTTGGGAGTCAACGATAAACCGCCCGTCCGCTCTCTCAAGCCCTTTACCTCCACGGCCAGAAACTTGTCGGAGTCGCACCTTTGCAGCCGAAAATCGTACCCGCACCCAAGGCGCGTTGTGTTTTCTAGAGCACAATTTTCGAACTCCGGAAGGCCCGCATGAACGGAATCGAAATACTGCTCCGCCGCAAGCCCGGTGATCAACCGCTTCGCGAAAGTGGATTCACCGCAATCCGAAACGTCGTCCCACTCCTCCCCCTCGCCGTCAAGAAAAGCTTTGATCAAAACAGTGAACGATCGAAGATCCAAGTCCTTGTATTGATCAAATACCTTCAGGCAATAGTCGCGGACCGGTCGCTTGTGCCAGCCCCGCCGCCGATTCGGAAATAGCGGGTCAAACTCGTCGCGGTAATTCTTGATAGAAGCGGGCTTCGATCCGAGGGCGTACCCGATTACATTGAACGCCTCTACAAAGCTGCCAAATCCCAGTTCCCGCAAGCCAACGGAGTCGTATTTCGAAAGATACAACCCGGCAAGGATGAGTCGTTCCCGCTCGGTGCCGGCGGGGGCTTTCACGCCCCCTACTTCCCTTTCCGCGAAGAATGCTTACTCAAAAGCCCCATCAGCTTCGCCGCCGAAGCCGGCGCGGGCGAGTTCCCGTAAACAATCTCCGAGTTCTTCAGCTTCTTCCCGTACAACGCCTTGATCGCGTCCTCGTCTTCCCGCATCGTGCTGCCCTTCACCGAAATTCCAGCAAACGCTCCGCGCGAACGCGACCACGACAGGATCTCCGCCCGCATCGTCGCGTCCGTCTCCGCCGAAGACGCCCGGCCCACCGGTCCCGCCGCCGCCATTGCTTCCCCGCCCACCGTGAACTTGCTCTTCTCAAACAGCCGCTTCGCGCCGCGCTCATTCATCACCAGCATTACGACGTCCGTCTCCGATCCGCCGATCTGGAAACCGAGGCTCCCGCCCTCCATCTTCACCGCGCCGGGAGCGCTCCAGCCGCCCCCCGGTTTCCGGCACGTCACAAAGCCCCGGCCGTATTTGGCTCCCACGATAAACGCGCCGCTCTTCACGCCCGGCACGATGATCGCGCACTCCGCCTTATCCAGCAATTCCTGCGGAATCGATTTTTCCTTGATGCCCATGATTTCCTGGAACACCGCCCCTGCTTCTTCAAGCCGCGCCGCGTGCGGATTGTTCGCCTGTGCCAGCATCGGCACCGTCAGTAGGAAAGGCAATAAACGGTTCATAGTTACCATACCTTTTAGCAGACCAAATACCGCGGCGGGCCGCAAGTTCATTGACCCTCTTCCACCGGAGTCTCCGCCCCGCGCGACGCCCACTCCGCCCCTGCCAATACAATCATCGACGCCAGAAAACTCACCAGCACAATGATCACAGCCCAATAAAATGGCCCATACTCAATCTGCAGTTTCCGCAAGAATGACGGCCAAATCCATTTCATCAAATACTTGAACGCCTCCAACACAATCCCCACAACGATCGCAATCGGCACCACGCGCCGCCACGCCACTTTCGTATTCGGCAAAATCCAGTAAATCAGGAACAGCGCCAACATCAAAACCGGCATCGCCGCCATTTTGAAAAAGAAGATGCTCATCCATGTCGCCGACCTCCCTAATAGCGATGGATCCGCCGCCTTCAAAAAGTCGTAGTTCAACGCGCCCAATACGATCGACACCAGCGCCAGCGTTCCGCAAGCGAAAATCAGCCCCATGCTCACCAGTTGATTCATGAAAAAACTGCGATGTTTCTTCACGCCCCAGCATTTGTTCAGCGCCACTTCCATCGGCTCAAAAATCCCATTCGCCGTGAATAGCAACAACAACAGCGACGTATAACTGAAATGCTGGAACCGGTTCGGAATCCAGTTAATCCCGCTCCGGATCTGCGCCTCCACTTCCTTCCCGAACAGATCGCTCATTGCGAAGTAAACCGCCTGCTCCGCCGAATCCCATCCAATCGAGCGGCAGAACCACACCAAGACCAATAAAAACGGGAAAAAGCTCAACAACACATTGGCGGCAATGGAGAATCCGAATACATGGACCTCCACTTCCATCCAATACTTCAGCGTCGGCCAGAACGGCCGCAAAAATCGCATCTGCTATTCAACCTCTTTGCTGGGTGTAGTATAGCGTCCAAAGCTGGGCCACTGCTGACCCTCAAGCGGACTCTTTGTCCAAGGCCCTGGGGTGGTCTAAAAGCTGGGCGAACTGGTCGATCCTACAATCCGTGCCAGACCGTCGGGCCCGACCGCAAACCCGTTCACAAAAGCGTTGCCGCCGGTTCCCAACCACGTCGCATTTGCAATCCGCGAACCATCCGCGTCCAGCGTTAGCCATAACAAATTGCCGAATGCTTGCGGCGATCCCCGGCACGAATCCCGCCAAATGAATCCGCCCCGTTCCGTCACGATCCATTTTGTTCATTCCCAGCGGCGCGTAGCGCAACCACTCCGTCGTGCCTTTCTCGTCAAACCTTCCCAGAAAGCCCGAAGCCGTATCGGCGCCGGGCGGCCGGTCCGCCCCCGGAAGATCTGTGGCGCTCGTGCTGCCCATCACCCATATCCGCCTGTCTGCCGCCACCCGCAGGTTGAAAACACCGGTTCCGCCGGAGCCTCCCAGCAGCCGGGACCAGATCAACCGGCGATTCTTCAAGTCAAGCTTCATCAAAAAGGCCCGTCCGCCGAGGTCCGTCCCCACCAGCAGCCGGCCGGCCGGATCGAATTCCATAGTTCTGACCGCTCTGTTTGTCAGGCCTTTCTCAATCCCTTCGAACCGCATGCCCCCGTCCACGGAACGGTACAGCCGTTGGTTCGCCAGCACGTAGAGGATTTCGGCGGAACTCGGATCCACGCGGAAATCCCACGGTCCCGCCGGATCGAAGTCCAGTGACAGGTCGAACAATGTCGTGCCTGCGTCGTCGCTCCGTATGAAACGGGACCGGCCGGGCAGCTTCGCCTGAGCCCTCGCATATAATGTTGACGGCGAACTCGGCGCAGCCCTGATCTGATCAATGTATTGGGCAATCGGTTCAAACGGACCGCCTTCCTGGGACCGATAGAGGCTGCTGGGGCTGACAAGCCAGACCTGATTTCCCTGCGAGTCCAGCGCCAAATCGCTGACCGTCCCGCCCAAGAAACTCAACCGAGAGCGAAGGTCCTTGAGCGAGATGTAGCCCAGATAGTTACTCCTCAGGACGTAGAAGCCGCCCTCCTGCTTGGGGTCGGCCACCACTCTCGACACCGAGGCGTAGTCGAAAATTTCCCAAGTCTCGCCTCCATTCCTGCTGCAGGAGGCCTGACCGGACGGGGTCCGGAGGCACAGATACTGGGAATTTAAGGGATGCACCGCGAGTTGGCCCACGATCCCGAACACGGTACGCCAAGTGGCACCGTCGTCATCGCTCGCCGCAAGCCTGTTCTCCGCGCTGACAATCATGGTGTTGCCCGCGAACTGAATGGATTGCACGGTGGTGCCCGGCTGCGTGGACCCCAGCGGTTCCCAAGCCCCAGCTTCCGCGTTGAACCGGTACAGTGCCTTCCGCACATCCCGCGCCGGCTCGGGGCCAGTCTCCGGAAAGCTGTTGGACAGCGTGATGCCCGAAACAAGCAGATTGTCGTCCGCGTCGAAAACCGCCGAATCCAGGCTAGTGACTTCCCGACTCCCGTCCAGCAGCGTCGGATATAGTAACTTGCTCCCGTCCGCATTAAAATAGGCACAAAACGTCGAAAACGCACCCGCCGCGCCGGGGAACAAGCCAGACTCCACCCCCGGAATGTCCGAGGGCCGCCCGGTTCCACACAGGACCGGGTTGCCCTGAGAATCCGCGGCCAGCGCCCGTGTTCTAACACTGCCAAAGTATCCGAACCGCGTTGCGAACATAAGTTCCCCGGCGGCATTCACCCGAGCCAGAAAAGCGCTATTGACGTCAACCGTCGTCTGAAATGCGCCAGCCGTTGTCTCGAAATCGACAGCCGCTGACGATCCCGCAACCAGGATGTCCCGATTCGGCAGTACGAAGAGCTTCGTCACCTCGCCGTTGAAAAAGCGGAGATACACCAGTTGGCCGGAGGTGCCGAGCTTCATCAGATATCCACGTCTCCGGCCCACGTTCGGCGCGGCCCTCGTAAATGGTTCACCCTCAGAGCCGGAGATGCCCGCAATGTAGGTGTTGCCGTCGAGATCACCCCCAACATCCACGGCACTATCGAAACCCACACCGCCTAATATCGAGGAAAACTTCCAGACATCCTGTGCCGCAACAACGTGGGCTACAAGGAAAAGGGAAATCCCAAAGTTCCGGAGCATAAGGCTGTAGCTCTCAAAATAACACGCCGGCGCCCAATTCTAGTTCGCTTTCACGATGAGACTAACAATCCATGGCCACGCCGTCAGGCTTCGTAGTGCTTGGCTGTTCGCGGCCATCCGTGG
>CAMDKT010000163.1 GCA_945900935.1 Candidatus Sulfopaludibacter sp. SbA3
TCCGCCGAAGGTCGCGCCAAATTGATTTCTCTTGAACGGCGGGATCGCGCGGTCCTTCCGGTCAAAGTAATTCTTTGCGTCCAGGCGAGAGTTGCGGAGAAATTCAAATGCCGACCCGTGAAACTGGTTCTCGCCGGACCGCGTGACCGCATGGACCACACCGCCAGCGGCGCGTCCGAACTCCGCCGAGTAGGAGTTGATCATCACTCGAAACTCCCGGACTGCCTCCACCCCAAGCAGCACGCCCGCAACCAATCCCGGCGTCGTGTCGAACACATCGTTGATGTCGGTTCCGTCCAGCAGAAAGCTGTTCAGCTCCGGCCGCGCCCCGTTAATGGAAATCTTCGGCATGCGTCCTCCATTGGGGTCTTTGCCGGAGCTTCGTGAACTCATCACCCCGGCGTGCAGCAGCGCTAACTGGTGAAACGACCGGCCATTCAACGGCAGGTCGCGGATCACTTTGTCGTCCACCAGGCCGCTCAGGGCACCCGACGTCAAATTGATCCTTGCCAACAGCGGTCCTTTTCGCCCCCCAGGATCCATCGATACCGCCAGGTTCACCCGTGCCTCGTCGCCTACTGTGAGCTGGATTCTGTCGAGTATCGCGTCCCCCGCCCGAACGAAGTCCGCCGCCGAGATCGACAAGTCATACTCTCCCGGCGGGAGCAGCGGCGCTCGAAAGTGACCTGCCGCGTTGGTCGTGATCGTCCAGACCGCGCCCGTCTTTGTATTGTGGATTTGCAGGCTCGTCCCGGCCAGCAGCGTGCCCGCCGGATCGGTGATCGTTCCTTCCACTCCGGCTCCGGTGGTCTGCGCCGGCGACTCTATGCCCATGGCCAGTGACGCCACCAGTATCGGAATTATGCGCATCTCGGAAGTACTCCCAATCTCCTTTTCGGCTATCTCCGCGTTTGTGTGAGCGAAACTTTCGTCGGTGCTGACGGTGGTGCCGTGTTACTGGAAATATCCGATACCGGATTTGTCTGAACGCCGCGCCCGACGCCAAGTCCATCCTCCTGCCACCACTTAAATGTGCTGGCTCCATGACGCCCGCCCCGAACAGGCGTTTCGCCGAATCCTCAGGACTCGAAAATGGAAATCTGCCGCTCGTCCGGTTTCTTTGAACGCCCCAGACCGCCACCCACCACCGCCAGTACGTGAATCGAGCGGAGCGCAACCCGGGGAACGAAGACGCGCTGCGGGGTCACAGCCAGGTCGGGCGGCGTCACCGTGAAACCGTGCGGTTCGACACTGAGAAGATTATTGGGGAGAATCCCGTCCAGTAACGCGCCGTCGCGGAAACTCATGCGGACCCAAAGGCCGCTCGATTTGGGCCGACTGGAAAAAGTCCGGTTGTTGAGGTCCGGAAGGGATTCTTCGAAATCCTGAACAAAACAAAGGACTTTTATCTCCTGGTAGGGGAGTGTGAGGATGTTCCCGTCGCGGCTCAACATCTCCACGCCGGTGAGCGTCTGGAATGTCTGGGGGTGTACGAACCCGTCAACGGCCTCGCGATCAAAGCGCAGGACGCGTACGCGTTTATTCGTCGATCCGCTCACAGATTGCGCATACTGCTTTCAAACATTTTCTGCCTTATTGTATCATTGGCAGAATGACCCCTTCGGGTTCGCTTGCGGTGCAAGCCCGTCTTTTTCTTGACTTTTGCCGGATGGAAAAGGGACTGGCAGAAAATTCGGTGACCTCATACGCCCGGGATCTGGAGCGTTACACCGCCTTTTCCGGCGGTCTCGATAGCTCCGTCCCGGAGACGCCCGATCACGTGCAGGCCTACATCGACTCTCTGTACGCGGCGGGCATGGCGGGCCGTTCGGTGGCGCGCCATCTAACGACGATCCGCAATTTTTACCGGCACTTGCAGCGGGAAGGTGTGATGGAACATAACCCCACGGAGTTGATGGGCGCTCCAAAACTGGGCCAGCCGTTGCCGCATTATTTGAACGGGGGGGACATGGAACGGCTTTTGGAAGCGCCGCCGGCAGGGACGCCGAATGGATTGCGGGACCGGGCGATGCTGCAGTTGGTTTACGCTAGCGGTCTTCGGGTAACGGAACTGTGCGCCGTGGAACTGAACGATCTGAACCTGACGCTCGGGTATCTGCGCGTCACGGGGAAGGGAAACAAGCAACGCCTGGTTCCCATGGGACAACCGGCGATTACCGCCATTGAGGCGTTCCTTACGGGAGGCCGGCCGGCAATATTGAAGGGTCGCGCGAGCCGATATTTGTTTGTAACCAGCCGCGGGTCGAAAATGACCCGGCAGGCCTTCTGGAAACTGCTGGCCGCCCATGGCAAGTCGTGCGGCCTGTTCCATCATCTTAGCCCGCACGTATTGCGGCATACATTTGCGACGCATTTGCTCGAAGGGGGAGCGGACCTTCGCAGCGTACAGACCATGCTCGGCCATGCCAGCATAGGTACAACCCAAATTTACACCCACGTCGCCCGCGGCAGGTTGCGGGCGGTAGTGGATAAGCATCATCCTCGCGCATGAAGCCCTGCAACGGAAGGGTACGGCGAAGAGCGAGCGCGCGAAACGGAGCTGGAGTGATTCGATGAGCGATTACATGTTTATGCTCGAAAGCCACATGACGGCGGCCCAGACAGTGGCGTTTCACAGGGTGCAGGAAGCGGCCAACGAAGCCAGCCTCTCGTTGTACCTCACCGGTGCCGCGCTGCGCGACATGCTGGGCGGATTTCCCATCCGGGAACTGGATTTCACCGTGGAAGGCAACGCCATTGCGCTTGCCAAGACGATTGCGAAAAAGGGCGAAGCCGACTTGGGCGAACTCGACCAGCGGCGCAACCTGGCCGACCTCCAGTTCCCGCACCACGTGACAGTACGTCTGGGGATGGCCCGGCAGGAAGTGTATTCGAAGCCCGCTTCGAAACCGCAGATTTCACCGGCGACGATTCATGAAGATCTGCTCTGCCGGGACTTCACCATTAACGCGATCGCCATGTCGCTGAACCGGCAGTCACGGGCATTGCTCGTCGATCCGGCGAACGGGATTGGCGATGTGCAGAACAAAGAGTTGCGGATTGTCGGCAAATACACGCTGTATGACGATCCTTCGCGAATATTCCGCTTGTTTCGCTACCGCGTGCGGATGGGCTACACGTTGAGCGAGAAAACGCAGAGTCAGTATCAAAATGTGCGGGAGTTGAAGTTAGAGAAAAAGATTCCCGCTGAGGCGCTGGGGCGGGAGTTGCGGAACGTGGCCAACGAAGCGAATTCGGCGGACATTGTGAAGCTGCTCGATGAGGAGAAGTTGTTAGTCATGTTCTGCCCCGCGCTGGCCGGGGACAAAATAAATCATTCTGGATTGCAGAAACTGCAAAAGGCGCGGCTGAATCTGCCGCTGGAACTTGAGTTTCCGGTCGATAACTTATCGCTGTTCCTCACCGTGCTGACCGAGAAGCTGAACAAGAATGACCGCGCGTCGCTGGTGAAGGAATGCGCACTGACGGCGGAAGAATTGACCGCCTGGAAGAAGCTCGAGGACGGCGCGAAGAAGCTGGAGAAGGAATTGAAATCGCCGTCGTTGTCGCGGCCGTCCCGCGTCTACGCGGCGGCGTCGAAAGGCACCGGAGCGCAGATCCTGTACCTGCTTTATAAGAGCGACTCCCGGCTAGTGCAGGACCGTTTGAAGAACTACTTGCAGAAGTATTTAATGGTGGAGTACGAGATGACCGAAGAGGAGGTTCTGGAGACCGGCGTGAAGCCGGGAACGTCAAAATACGCCAAGGCGCGGCTGGCCGTGTTGTTCAAAAAGCTGGACGCCCGGCCGAAGAAGATCGTGGTCGAGGAAGTTCCTCCAACTCCCGTGCTGTCGCCGCCGATTGTCGCCAGCGCCCGGCGTTAGCGATTGTTGCATTCGCACAAAGCGGCCCAGGCCGCTTTGTGCTTGAATTGGCTCATTCAGCGACTGTACGCGACGTTTTCGATTGAACAGATCAGCGCGGTATCAGCACTTTACAATGGACCAAATAGTGTTGTCGCGGAAATCCTGGCTTGGAGCGCGCGAACAATTTCTTCTAGGTCGACTCGATCCTCCGCTTGTAGTCCGAGGCATAGACTAATTCCATCGGCATCCGTACTCAGCCTTTTTTGCATTCCCAGATTGAAAGAACCGTCCTTTTGCTTCTCCATTTTGTACGCGTGCAGATGCATTGAATCACCTATAAGCGCCGGGTTCTTGAGATGTCCGAAATTGAACTCCTTGCTCATGTACGCCAGCAGCCTATCTTGGACAACCAAAACAAGTTTTTTGTTTAGGTGCTCAAATGTTTGAATCTTGTGATGCATTTGAACCAGAATAGTCTTCGCGGTCATTTTCCAGTTCATTCCGTATTTCTTGGCTGACAGCTCCGCGGCATCACCGCGAAGCACGCCCAACTCCTTCAGAAGTCGTTGCCGCTCCGGCCAAACCGTGCCAGTGGTATCCAGCGTTTGCAGTTCGAGACCCACGAAGTCCTTCACCTTACCGCGCCGCGCCGAAACCACAAAATAATCGACGCTACCGCCTGGGATGCTGACTTCAGAAACAAGGTGCAACTCGTTGCCTGGTTCGTGACTGGTCAGTAGATGCAAGCAGTCCGTGAAAATCTTCCGGCGCTCGATCAAGCGAGTGGGACAAATAATGATCGGTTCAGGCACGCGACCATAATCAACGGTGCAAGAGCCAATCGAGACAGTTGGGTCGCTCTTTCGTATTTTATAACAGCGTCGGCCGAGGTAAGGACAGCTCTGAAGTACTACGATCTCCTTCCAATTCTCCCGTTCTCCCGCTGCGTGCCCGAATAGCTCGACGACGCGACTCATAGCAGCGACCCGCACCGCTCTTTTGCATGATCTAGATACTGCCGTGAAATATCTATGCCAACCGATTTTCGGCCGGAGCTTCGCGCGACGTACACAGTTGTCCCGGTTCCGCAGAACGGATCTAGTACAACCCCTCCTTCTGGACAGGTTGCCAGGATAGGTATGTGGCATAACTCCTCCGGGTATGGAGCGAAATGAGCCCCCCGGTTCTGTGTGTCTTCCGGAATGATATCCCAAACATCAGTTGGCTTACTGCCATTCGGGTGGTATCGCAAGATGTAGAAGCCTTTGTCCCGCAGCTCTTTTGCTCGTCCCGAGACCTTCTCGCTGTCAGAATGTGTTGCGCGCTGTTGCCCTCGAATGATCATCCTGAAATCGGACACACGCCCCGCCCTGACATCCGCTAGCATGGCGTCTAGCGCCGCGATCGCTTGCCCCCTTTCGTGCTTACTTAATTCCGTCGAAAGTTCGATCTGACGTCTGTAGCGGACTCCAGACACTCCCGTCCCGGAAACTATTGCACCGTTGACGACTTTCGTTTCTCTGGGCTTTGATCGGATCGCATCTGCATTATAGAAGTAGCCCTTGGACTGCTTGACAAAATGAAAAACATTCTCGTGAACATTTCCTAAACGGTCCTTTGTGTTGTCCATCCCGCTTTTTACTTTGTTCCAAATGATGCTGTTGCGGAGAACCCAGCCTTGATTGCCGGTCAACTCAAATGCCAACCGCCATGGAATGCCCAGGAGACACTTATTCTCATAACTATCCCCGATGTTCAGCCAGAATGATCCCGAAGGTTTCAGCACCCGCCTTAACTCGAGGCATACACCGGCGAGGTCCCGAACGAAATCCCGATAATCAGCCTCCAGCCCAATTCCCCCGTTGGCGTATTCCCTTTTCCCCCAGTAAGGAGGCGAGGTCATCACGCAATCGATTGATTCGGCAGGCAATTGGCGCAGCACAGTCAGCGCGTCTCCATGCATTAGAAGCGGTGAGATTAGCGAATCTTGGACATACTCGCTAAAGGCCGCCGCATACCGGTCATCAACCAAAGCGCCCCAACTGCGAACTGACGCGCGAATCTCCACTGGAACCGCAGTACTCATGTGTTCTCCACTCTGTCCAATCGTTGCTTCAATTATCGCAGCATGTCCCTGCCGTAGAATTCCGCCCCTTCCAAGACCATACGGTTTACAGGGGCTATTTTCTGATTGGCCGTCTATCGTGGGATTCGGCAACGCTTCGTCGGTAGACGCCGCGATCTCCGCGGCGTTGCTGCCTTCACGGCAAATTCGGACCCCAGCTCCCTCCGGTGTCTTGGCTTCATGGCTTACGAATTGATTGAAAAGTCCTAACTGCACCACGGTACAACATATCGGTGAATCAACGTAGAAGTTCGAGATAAATATACCGTTTAACAGTGTGCGGTTAGGCCTGAGGCTGACGGCGTCCGGCAAACCAACGCCCGGCGCTAGCTCTTCGCGATTGGCGCGGCGGCGATCGTGTCGCCAGCAATCGTGATGGCGGCCGGGTACCGTCCGAGGTCGACGAGCGTCTCCATCGTTTCGCGCGCAAGGCGCAGCCGGTCGTCCTCGGACATCCGTTGATCGTGGTGTTTTTCCCACGCGCTGACCGCGACTTCGGGCATCACCACGCGGATTTGCTGAAACTCCTCCGCCGCATAGACCGTGAAGACGTACTCCGAATTCCAAGCCCCGTCCGTGTTCCGGCAGTGCCGGCCGTCGAAGAAATATTTGGCGTCGCCGCGCGTGGACCAACGCTTATCGATTTGGAGCTTTTCTATTTGACGGCTTTCTTTTTCAGACGCCGCCGCCGGCGATCCAAAAATGAAAGCCAACAACCGGTCGAACCAGCCCCGGGTGCCATCCGATTTTACTTCGCCGTCCGTTGGGACGCGCAGCCTTATGCGCATAATACATATAATGCGTCAACTGGTGTCCTTTTTGCTGGTTGTCTTTTCTCTGGCGGCTCAAACGGATCCCGCGCCGCCGCCGCTCGTGTATGAAGGCAAGCCAATGCAAGTGCCGGTAACATGCACCGAGGACGACATACAGGCCCTGGGAATGAGCTGTTCGGCCGAGTCGCCGTGCCCCGTGTATTTGGAGTTGAGCGGCCTGGAAGTATTAGCCGGCCGGATGATTTTAGCTGGGAACCTGCACACGGAATCAGCGACACTTTCCTCGATCGTGCTCATCAGCGAGGATTCCGGAAAGACTTGGCTGGAAAGCCATCCGCGGATTCGCCAGGCGGCGCTGGACCAGATGCAGTTTTTCGATTTGGCGAATGGCTGGATTGCCGGGCAATTGATCGCGTCGTTGCCGCGGGATCCGTTTTTTCTGGTCACCCTCGATGGCGGCAGGACGTGGCGGCAGCGCCCTGTGTTCGGTGACCCGCACTTGGGATCAATCGAAAAATTCCACTTCACCAGCGCCGCCGAAGGCCGTGTGCTCGTCGACCGGGCGCAATCCGGCGAGGGCGGGCGTTATGCGTTGCTTGAGTCTAAGACGGGCGGAGACAGTTGGGGAATTCTGCAGATCACCACACAGGCGCCGGCGAATTTGAGATTGGAGAGAGCGTCGAGCACGGCATGGCGATTGCACGCAAACGAGGGTACCAAGGCCTATCACGTCGAGAGGCGGGAAGGGCAGCGCTGGTCCGCCGTATCGGCGTTTCGCGTTCTGGCTGGAACCTGCGCGCCCGCTGAACTGCTTCTGACCGAACCGCCGGAGCCGCCGGAACCATCGGTCGCCGCGGGGGCGGCAGTGAGCGGCGCAGTGGAAGTGTTCCAGATCGGCGGCGCGAAACCGAAGAAGCCGGAACCCAGGAAAAAGAAACGATGAGCCTTCCGGGCGCTGATATGCCTTCCGGCGCTGATACAATGGTTTGAGCCTACGTGAGTAATTCCGTCCCACAACCTGCGGCGTCCGCCGTTCCTACAAAACGCAACCGCTTCAAAGGCAATATCATGGTGGTCGGGTGCACAATTCTGGGGGCTGCCGCGCAGATGCTCATCAAACGCGGCACAACGATGATGCCGCCGTTGTACGATGCCGCCGCCGGCACCGTCCTGTCGCAAGCCCCGATGATCGCCTGGAAGATTCTCTCCAACGTGCCTTTGTTTGGCGGGTTGGCTTGTTACGGCCTCAGCACGATTCTTCTGGTTTTGGCGCTTCGCTACGGTGAGCTTTCGGTTCTCTACCCGATCATCGCCCTGACCTATGTGTGGGTGTCAATCCTCTCGTTCGGATTTCTTGGCGAGTCGTTGAACGTTTTCAAGATCCTCGGACTTGTGTTCATCGTTTTCGGCGTGGCCATTCTCGGCCGGAAGGATAAGGACGCTTGAAAACGCCGCTCTCCTCCATCCTGCTCGTCTTGTTTGCGTCGTTTGTGGGCTCGTTCGGCACCGTTTTCCTCAAGGCCGGCGCCGACAAACTCGAACGTACCGTGCGCGGCGTCATGACGAACTGGCGTCTGCCCGTCGGGATTTCGATTTATTTGACTTCATTCGCGATGTATACCGTCGCCGTAAAGAGCGGCGAGTTGACGATTCTCTACCCCATGGTCTCGCTCGGCTACCTGTGGACGCTGATCTGGTCGCGGCTGATTTTCAAGGAACCGTTGACGCGGAATAAATTCATCGGCATCGGCCTGATCCTCCTTGGTGTAGTGATTCTTAACCTCGGAAACCGCTGAGCGCGCCGGTCTTGCTGAGAGTAGAATAAGGCATGTCCGCAAATCCCATCCCGGAACTGGAAGGCCTTAGCGGACGCGCGTTTTCTTTTTTTCCGCCGATTCTAAACGTCGAGCACAACGAGTGGAAACTACTGGAAGCGACCTGGTCTGAGATTCTCGTGCACAACACGAAGGACGGGCAGGAGATCTGGGTTCCCCGCCGATTCATGGGGGCGGTTTCGCGAGTGGAAGAGCCCGTCATGATTGTGGGTCTGGAGCGGGAATTGGAGTTCACCGCCGGGATTCTGCGCACGCATGAGCGCCGCGTGATTTCCATGCCCAAAGGGCCGTCATCCCAAGCGCGGATGGAAGATTCGGCCATTCCAACCCCGGCCATGCTAGGCGGCACCCGGCTTGGCGACGCTGGCGAATCCAGGATGGGCATCTACATTCTGGGCGGCATCATCGCGGTGTTGTTCGTGGTTTATGGAGCGATTTCCTACTCCCGCGGCGATCGTATCGAGTATCATTCGGTTCTCCAGGAAGACCTCGGTTTCACAGCGGTAGACGATTATCATGCCGTGGTGCGGAAATTGGGCGCTCCGGCCAACGACCGTTGGAGCGATGGCAAGGATCTGCAGTACCGGGCGCTCGCTTATCCGGATCGCCATTTCACAATCATCCTGATGGGGGCCGAGCAAAAGAACGCGCTCTATATCGGGGCCGTTAACGAGTCTTGGCGGCCCGTGCACTCCGTCAAGCACTTGGGGCGCGGGAATACCCGCTCGCTCCTCGAGGGCTTAAAACGGTTCTAGAATGCAGCCTTCCAATCCACCCGGTGAAACTGCGGTCCCCTCAATCCCCGACGGCAGCCACAGGTCGCTCCTGGCTCGCCGCTACTCGGTTGCGTTCTGAAAGAAATCCCCAACGCCTAATTCCACCGATTCTAGCTGCGATTTAGCGAACTAGGGCGCTATCGCCTGTTAACGATCACCAGAAAACGTAGTTTTTGCATGAGTTGTGATCGTGGGCAGTGAGGCATCAGCAACGCCGGGAGGCCAATCGCCGCTAACCAGGAAAGCGAGTCAGGCAGGGCGGCCCACCGCCGTTGTCAGCGGCGCTACCGGGTTGGTGCGGCGGAGTCCTTGGTGACAGATCAAGGTGTCCAGGAAATCACCTCGCCGAGTTCCGCCCAGCCCCAAACGCTGTGCCGATGCGCCGTCCGCGGCCGGCAAAGTTCATGGATGGATCCCTTCCCCAAAATTTCATCCCGGCCGCCAGCAAATTTCGGCGTGACCACACATTCCTCAATCGAGTACAATCCATCTTATGAAGCTCCTCAGAATTCTCATCGTCTTGTTTACCCTCGCCGCCTTCCTCCCGGCTCAAACTCCCATCGACATCAACACGGCCCCCGCCGCCACGTTGAAGACGATCCCCGGCATCGGCGACGCCTACTCCGCCGCCATCATCAAGAATCGTCCCTACAAAGGCAAAGACGAGATCGTCTCCAAGGCCGGCGTCCCTCAAGCCACCTACGACAAAATCAAGGACA
>CAMDKT010000164.1 GCA_945900935.1 Candidatus Sulfopaludibacter sp. SbA3
AACCAGGTACGGCAGGCGCGAGCGGCGTGTGAATCGCTATCCTCTCAGCCAGCCGTGATTCCTGCCACATTCGTGAGCCGGAGGCGGTATCGTGCCGCTTGGTCAAGTCAACTGCAGGAACACATGGATGGAAATAAGGACGGGAAGCAATGGCCGCCCCAAGGCCGGTACGCGCCAAAGCGCCACAACGAGCAATGAGACCTGAAAAGCTCAAACTCTTTACTGGCAATGCCAATCCGGCACTGGCCACCGAAATCGCCGAGTGTCTTGGTATCGAACTCGGTGTCGCCCCCGTCCGCACGTTCGCCGACGGCGAAATCTACCTGCAAATTAAGGAAAACGTCCGCGGTGCCGATGTCTTCGTCATTCAGCCCACCTGCAATCCGGTGGACCGCCATCTCATGGAGCTGCTGATGATGATCGACGCCTTGAAGCGCGCCTCGGCCGACCGGATCACCGCCGTTCTTCCCTACTATGGCTATGCCCGGCAGGACCGGAAAGACAAGCCGCGCGTGCCGATTTCGGCCAAGCTCGTCGCCAGCCTCATCGAACGCGCCGGAGCCGACCGCGTCCTTTGCATGGACCTCCACGCGGCCCCGATCCAGGGCTTTTTCGACATACCGGTCGACCATCTTTATGCCGCGCCCGTGCTGGTTGAATATTTCCGGGAGAAGGCCTTCGATAATTTGATGATCGTCTCCCCGGACGCCGGCGGCGTCGAACGCGCCCGCGCTTTTGCCAAACGATTGCGGGCGCCGATTGCCATCATCGACAAACGCCGCGAAGAAGTGAACGTGGCCGAAGTCATGCACGTGATCGGCGAAGTCCGGGACCGCCACTGCCTGATCATCGACGACATCATTGACACCGCCGGAACGCTCGTGAAGGGCGCCGAAGCCCTGCTCGCTTCCGGAGCGGCCGCCGTTACCGCCTGCGCCACGCACGCCGTCCTCAGTGGACCGGCGATCGAGCGCATTCAGAATTCCCGCCTTACCAAGGTCATCTTCAGCAACTCGATTCCGCTGAAGGAAGAGGCCCAGAGCTGCGACCGCATTCAAACGCTGTCGGTGGCGCCGCTGCTGGCCCAGGCCATTCGATCCATCCACGAGGCTACGTCCGTTAGCGGACTCTTCGTCTAGACAGCCAGTTTCAATTCAATCCGTTTCACTTTGAGGTCAGTATGAGAAAAGATATTACCATCGCCGCCACCGCCCGCCCCGCCCGCGGTAAGAACGAAGCCCGCCGTCTGCGGGTTAGCGGTCTGATGCCCGCGATTATTTATGGCACCGGAAAGGATCCGGTCGCCGTGACCGTCAGCCCGAAGGAGGTCAACAAAATCCTCCACTCCGATACCGGACACAACACCATTTTCGACATGGCCGTTGGCGATTCCGCGCCCGAGGCCGTGATGGTTGTCGATTGGCTCCACCATCCGGTCCGCGGCAATCTGATGCACGTCGATTTGCTCCGCATCGATTTGGAAAAGGTCCTCAAGGTCGACGTTCCCGTCCACACCAGAGGGGAATCGGTCGGCGTGAAGATCGGCGGCGGCATGATCGAGGTCATCAACCGCGAAGTGACCATCGAATGTCTCCCCAACGAGATTCCCGCGGCCTTCGACGTCGACGTGACTGAACTCAACGTCAATCAGGCTGTGCGCGCCGGCGACCTCAAACTCTCCGCGTCGATGCGCCTGATTTCGCCCTCTGACTCCGTACTGGTCCACGTCATCGCTCCGCGCGCCGAAGAGGCCGCCGCCGCCGCTGCCGTTGCCGAACCCGAAGCAGCCAAAGGCAAGGGCAAGGCACCAGCCGCCGCCCCCGCCGCCGGGGATAAAAAAGCAGCTCCCCCTGCCGACAAGAAAAAGAAATAGTGAATAGTGCCTGTGGAAGCGCAGATTGCCGGCGGGCCGTCCTGGCTCATTGCCGGACTCGGAAATCCGGGACCGGAATATGAGCAGACCTACCACAATCTGGGCTTCCTGGCCATCGAACGGTTGGGGGCGCGGACCAATATCCGCATCTCCCGCCCGGAGTGCAAGGCCCTGGTGGGCGTCGGCGTTGTCGCCGGGCAGCCCGCACTGTTGGCCAAACCGCAAACCTTTATGAATTTGAGTGGCGGATCGATTCAGCCACTGCTACAAAAATACATGCTCCCGCCCGAAAGACTGATTCTCATCTACGATGAATTGGCCTTCGACTGGGGCTCGCTGCGAATCCGGACGAAGGGTTCTGCCGGTGGTCATAACGGCGTCTCTTCTATCATTCGCAGCGTCGGTAACGAAAATTTCATCCGTGTCCGGTTAGGGATTCGTCCCGAACTTCAAAAAACCGGCCATCCAATGAAAGATTATGTGCTCTCCAAAATCCGGAAAGCGCAAACGGAAACCTTGGAATCGATCCTGGAGCAATCGCTCCAGGCCGTCGAAACCATCATCACCGAAGGCGTCGAAAAGGCCATGACGATTCACAATCGTCGCGCCCAAGGTGCAAACGAGGAACAATGAGAACCTACGAACAACTGTTCATCGTCAACACTGCCGCTACCGATGTGGAAGTCGACACGCTGCTCGAGCAGCTCTCCGGCATCATCACGGCCAGCGGCGGGAAAATTGACAAAACCGACAAATGGGGCGTGCGCAAGCTCGCCTACCGCGTCAACCGCCAGACGGAAGGCATTTATATCCTGCTTGCCTTTTCCGCCGGCGCGACTGCCATTCACGAATTGGAACGCCGCCTCCGCGTGGTTGACCTCGTAATGAAGTTCATCACCGTGCGCATGGACGAGCGCATGAAACGCGTCGTCAAGCGGCAGAAACGCCGTGAAAAGCGCGCCGCCCGCAAGCCGCAGATGACCGCTCCGGCCGTTCCAGGCGCATTGCCAGGCGTGCCTCCTCCGTCGACCGGTGCCGTTCCGGGCGCTCCTGCTCCCGGTGTGCCATCGCCAGCCACTGAAACCGCCGCCGAAACCCTCGCCCCGGCTCCCGAAACCGCTTTGGCTCCCGAAACCGCCCCGGCTCCCGAAACCGCCGCAGCCCCCGAAGCCGCCGAGAACTAACAGGAAAGGTCAAAAAAGGATATATATATGGCTGAGACCAAAGGTGGTCGTCCGATCGCTGCCTCGCAGCGCCCCACGGGTGGGGATAAGGCCCTGGCCGGCGGCAAAAAGCAGTTTTTCCGCCGCAAGAAAGTTTGTCGTTTCTGCGTCGAGAAGATCGACTACATCGACTATAAGGAAACGAAGTTCCTGAACGCCTTCATTTCTGAAAAAGGCAAGATCACGCCGCGCCGGATTTCCGGCGTTTGCACCATTCACCAGCGGCTGCTGACCGGGGCTATCAAACAGGCCCGGAATATCGCATTGCTGCCATTCTCAACGGCGGCTTAGTACTGCCCATCCGGAATTCGAGGAGTCCATCATGGAAGTCATCTTAAGAGAAGACATCGAAAAACTCGGTTTGCGCGGCCAAATGGTCAATGTCGCCCCGGGTTTTGCGCGTAATTTTTTGCTGCCGAAACGGCTTGCGGTCGCCGCCACGGACGCCAACAAGAAAATTGTCGAACAGGAACGCCAGGCCGCCCTCCGCCGCGAAGCCAAGGAAGCTTCTGAGGCGTCGGAACTGGCCAAACTGCTGGCACCGGTTGAAATCACAATCGCTCAAAAAGCGGGCGAGAACGATCAGCTCTTCGGCTCTGTCACCAGCGCCGATATTGTCGCCAGACTGGAAGAGAAGAAGTTCCACATCGACAAAAAGAAGATCATTCTTCACGATCCGATCAAACAACTCGGCGAGCACACGGTCACCATCCGTTTGCATCGCGAGGTGTCGGTCGATATCAAGGTCAACGTCGTTAAGGAAGGCTAACTTCCGGAAGCGACGCTCATTTCGACGGCCCGCCTCGCGCATCCCGCGGGCGGGCCGTTTTGTCACACTGACTTACTCATTGGAGATAACTTATGGCCTATTTTGATCTGACTGGGCAGACCGCCATCGTCACTGGCGGAGCGAGCGGCATCGGCCTGGCAATTTCGCGCCGCCTGGCCGCGGCCGGCGCCACCGTCGCCATTGCCGACAGGAACCGCGAGGCCGCCGAAGCTGCGGCCCAGACCATCCCTGGCGCGTTTGCGCTGCAAGTGGACGTTTCCGATTGGGATTCCGTGGAATCGGCCTGGGCGGCGGTCATCGCCAAGACCGGGCGCATTCACATTTTGGTGAATAACGCCGGCGTCGCCGGCAAAGCCGCCCCGCTCTGGGAACAGGATTACAGCGATTGGACCCAGTGCATTCGCGTCAACATGGACGGCGTCTGGAACGGCTGCAAAGCCGTCATCGGCCACATGCGCGAGAACAAATACGGTCGCATTGTCTCCATCGCCTCCGTGGCCGGCAAGGACGGCAATCCGAACATGACCGCCTACTCGGCGACCAAGGCGGCCGTCATCGGCTTCACGAAATCGCTCGGAAAAGAAGTGGCCACCGACGGGATTTGCGTGAACGCCGTGGCTCCGGCCGTCGTGCGCACGCCGATGTTGGACCAGTTGACGCCGGAGCAGGTTAAGTACATGACCGACAAGATTCCCATGCGCCGCACCGGCGAGCCGGAAGAAATCGCCGCCGTCGTTCACTTTCTCGCCAGCCCCGACTGCAGCTTTGTCACGGCCCAAACTTACGACGCCTCCGGCGGCCGCAGCACTTACTAAGGGCTTGTCGCAACGCTCTTCCCGGATAGCCACTAACACCAACTAACTAAAGGAACACCCATGTTACTCACTCCGGATCGCTACGCCGAAACGACACTCGACGAGCTTCTCTCAGAAGCCTCGCTGGGCCGTATTGGCACGGACCACGCCTGGATAGCCGCCATCCTGGCGCGCGATCCGGAGGAGACGGCGCAAGCCCTGGTCGCCTTCTACATGGAAATGGATGAAGAGGTGCGGATCGATTTGAGCGCGGAGATCTTTCATCTCCTCCGCGTCCTGCGCTCGACCGCGGGGATACAGGTCTATATCGATCTGCTCCATGACGCCGATGACAACGACCCGAGCGATATCTACGAGGCGTTGGCCGAACTCGGCGCGGCCGCCATCGATCCGTTGCTCGCGCTCCATGCCGACGCCGAGCCGGAGTCGCAATCGAATGTCGAATTCCTGCTCGCCGGGTTGCGCGTTGACGATCCACGCATCGAAGCGCTGCTGGAGGCCCGGCTGGCCTTGGACCCCGCCGACGCCGCGATCAATATCAGTCTCTACGGCAAGGAGTCATTCCGGGCTCCGTTGGAGGCGCGCATCGCCACGCTCGACGCCGAGTCCGAATCGTATGCCCACGACAAACATGAATTAGAGTTTGCCCTGGACCAATTGAGCGCCGTGACGGTGCCCGATGCGCCGCCCGCTTTCGATATTTACGCCCACTTCCCGGAAACCGCCTCGCCGGTGTTTGACGTGCTGGAACCCGTGGAGATGCTGGCTTATCTGGAACACCCCGACGCCGAAATTCGCCGCCATGCCGTGGAAAGTCTGGGCAATGAGCAGTTGGACGCCGATGACTTGGCCAAGGTCGTCGCGCTGGCCGAATCGGACCCCGACGTCACCGTGCGCGCGCAGGCCTGGCAGTCCCTCGCCGGAGTGATTGAGGACGCTGAAATCCGGGCGAAGCTGGAAGATAAATTCGCCGATACCGAGGCACCCGCGCTGGAGCGCGCCGGGGCGGCCTGCGCGTTGGCCGAAGGCGTGATCACTGAGGAGTTGGTTGCCGGGCTGGAGGAGTTCTATCAGGACCCCCAGACGCGCGCACTGGCCTTGAAGGCCATGTGGCACAGCCTCGATAAACGCTTCTCCGAATTCTTTACCCCTCACCTGGAAGACGAGGACCGGGAAGTGCAGCGCCAGGCGATTTGGGGCACCGGCTACCTGGGCGTGGGCCACGCCGCCGGGACGTTGGAAAAACTCTTCGAGGATCCCGACGCTCGGGAACATGCCTTGTTCGCCTATGCGCTCAGTTGCCCGGGGGAAGTGAGCCGCGGGCGCGCCAAGGGGCTTTACAAGAAGGTTTTCGACCTCGCCGGCGGCTTAGACGCCGAAGAAGTGGAGATCGTGGAAGCGGCCATCGACCAGCGCCTGTCCATGAACGGCCTCGAACCGGTTTTCCACCCCCACAAGCACGGATGAAACCTTTATAATAATGGCGGCGTCTTCACAGGCGCGGAGTTCAATGTGCCAGCCGTACGTGTAGCCTATTTTGCCGATTCCTTTCACGAAGTGAACGGGATGGCCCGTACCAGCAGGGAACTCGACTCCTACGCCCGCCGGACCGGGATGCCGTTCCTATGTATCCGGGGCGGGGAAGTTACTAAGTATACCGGCGACGGGCCCACAGCGGGACTGGAACTTCGGCGTGGCTCGACCTCGATTCCAGTGGATAAGGATCTCTCTTTCGATCCGTTGCTGGGGCGTCATCTGCTGCGCGTCCGGAACGCCCTGCGCCGCTTCAAACCGGATGTGATTCACGTCACCGGCCCCGGCGATATCGGGCTGATGGGCGTCTATTTCGCCTATCATTTCAACATCCCGCTCCTAGCGAGTTGGCACAACAACTTACACGAGCTGGCGTCCCATCGCCTGCAAATTATCCTTGACCATCCGTTGTTCAGCTTTCTGCCGAAAGTCTACACCGATTTCGTCACTTTGCTCACCGAGCGAGGCGCCCTGGAAGGCGTGGCGCTGTTCTATAAACTGGCTTCCGCTCTGTTCGCGCCCAACCCGGACCTGGTGGGGATGCTGAGCGAGAGGACCGGCAAGCCGGTCCATCTGATGCCCCGCGGCGTCGACACCGAACTGTTCCATCCCGCAAAACGCTTCCGGCAGGACGGAGCGTTCACCTTGGGCTTCGCCGGGCGTCTGCAGCCGGAAAAGAACGTGCGCCTGCTGGTGGATCTGCAAAAGCAGTTACCGGCCGGAAACCACCGCTTCCTGATTGTGGGCGACGGCTTTGAACGGAGTTACCTGACCCGCCGTCTGCGCCGCGCCGAGTTCACTGGCTTCCTGGATGGCGAGCCATTGGCGGAGGCCTATGCCAGCATGGACCTGTTCGTCTATCCCTCCTGCACCGACACATATGGGTCGGCTGTCCAGGAGGCGCTGGCGTGCGGCGTGCCCGCTGTCGTGCGGGATCAGGGCGGTCCGCGCTACCTGATTGAATCGGGAGTGAATGGCTACATCGCCCGCTCCGACGCCCATTTCATCCGCAGCGTTCTGCAACTGCTGGAGAATCCGACAAGGCTGCCAAGCCTGCGCCGCGAGGCGCGGGAGTCCGCCTGCCGCACCAGTTGGGACTCCGTTTGCTCCGATGTTTGGCAGATTTACGACCAGGTTCCGCGCCATGAATCCGCGCCCCTTCCTCCTTTGTTGCACTAACCCGCCGGCAACTCCGCTAGGATAGACACAACGCGACTTCATGGCTTCTTCCACCCAATCATTTTCCACGCCGGCAAAGGGACTGCTCCGTCAGATCGGCCTGCTCAGCGCCACGGCGCTGGTTTTTTCCAACATGATTGGAACCGGCATTTTCACTACCACCGGATTCCTCGCCGGTGACCTGGGCGACCCGTGGCTGGTGATCGCCATTTGGGGCGTCGGCGCACTGATCGCGCTGGCCGGCGCGCTCTGTTATTCCGAACTCGGCATTAACTTTCCCAGTTCCGGAGGCGAGTATGTCTACCTCACCGAAGCCTATGGCCCGACGTGGGGGTTCATGGACGGCTGGGTGTCGTTTTTTGCCGGCTTCTCAGCGCCGGTGGCCCTGGCCGCGCTGGCGTTCTCGGAGTATTTGAGCTACGTTTTTCCGATGTTGAAATCGACGAATACGATGTCTGTCGGACCGCTGGAGATTGGTCCGGCGCAACTCGCTGCGAGCGCCTTGATAGCGGTTTTCACGGTGGTCAACTTCTTTGGCATTCAGTTCGTGAGCAGCGTGCAAAACGTGCTCTCGGCCTTGAAATTGGCCGTGTTGGCCGGGTTCCTCGTGTTGGGCTTCACCGCGGGAAAGGGCGATTGGTCGAATTTTTCGCAGCAAGCCGTTCGCACTTCCACCGCCCCCATTTGGGAGCAGTTCGCCACCAGCCTCATATTCATATTCGTCGCTTATTCCGGCTGGAACGCGGCGACCTATGTGGCTGAAGAGCTACGGGAGCCGGAGAAGACGCTGCCGCGGGCGCTCACGCTTGGCACCGTTTTTGTGGCCATTTTGTATGGACTTTTAAACCTGCTCTATATCTACGCGACGCCGCTGGAACAGATGAAAGGCGTCTTGCGCGTCGGCTCGCAGGCGTCGGAACGGCTTTTCGGCGTCGATGTCGCGTCTCTGTTCAGCGTGCTGATGGCGGCTGGTTTGCTCGCCTCTGTCAATGCGCTGGTGACGATCGGGCCGCGGGTCTATTACGCGATGGCCAAGAATCGGGCCTTCTTCCCCGCCGCCGCGCATGTGCACGAGAAGTGGCGCACGCCGGTGGCCTCGATTGCGATGCAAGGCGTGTGCGCGGTCTTCATGTGCCTCACGCCGTTCCGCGATCTGATGTTCTACGTCGGGTTCCTCTTAAACGCGTTCGCGGCGTTGGCGGTGGCTTCGCTTTTCGTACTCCGAAAGCGGCCGGGGTGGCGCACGCTGCCGGTCGTGAGCTTTGCATGGCCTCTCCTGCCGGTCTTCTTCCTCGTATGCGGCGCGTGGGTGGCTGTGTCGGGCCTGTTGTTACGCCCGTCCGTCTCGATCACGGCGCTGGCAACCGTGGCGTTAGGCGCGGTCGTTTACAAGGTGTTCCTGGCCCCGAAGCCCGCGGAATCTAAGGCGTAAGCCGGAGAGACAGCCGAGGGGCTTTGTTGCTACCCTCGGGCCATGTTCTTCCAATTGCTCCTGCTCGCCGCGGACTTCTCCGGATCCTGGGAACTGGCCGTCGCCAGAAGCGATTTCGGCACCGCCAAACCGCCCCAATCGCTGGTGATGAACGTCAAGCAGACCGAAGCCAAATTGGCGGTGCAATCGACGCTGGCGGACTCGCGGGGATCTTCGACAAGCGCGTACACGCTCGACCTCTCCGGCAAAGAGGCGGAGAACACCGTGCGCGGCAATCCCGTGGTTTCGACGACGGCGTGGCGTGGCCCGACCCTGCATGTGAAGGCGAAAACGACGGTCCAGGGCACCGAAATCAAGACCGTGGACCAGTGGCAGTTGGGCGAAGGCGGTCGCGTCCTGACCATCTTCCGAACGGCAACGACGCCAAAAGGCGACATCGAGCAGCGGTTCGTCTACGTAAAATCCCCGACTAAACACTAAGGTGTTTACCCGGCGGGTATAGTGTCTATGCTCGATTCGTTACCCCGGAGTTCCATGTTTGAATGAAGGTGCGGACTCCAATGAAACGTAACTTATTTCCATTTCTCGGCATTGCCTTCGTGGTCGCGATTGCGGCAACCGGCGTGTTTTACGGACTATTTGTTGACAGGATCAGCGGCGCGGCGCAGACGCCTGGAGCGAATGCGGCCGGAGTGGTGGTGGTAGCTCGGGCCATTAACCGGGGCCAGGTGCTGACCGCCGCCGACGTTCGATTGCAGCCCGCCGGGCCGACGCGTCCGGAAGGCGCGTTTGGGAGCGTTGCAGACGTCGTGGGCCGGACCGTGATAATGCAGCTGGCGGCGAATGAGTCAGTGGTCGCGGGCGGACTCGCCGGAAGCAAAGGTGCCCCAGGACTGACGATTCCGAAAGGAATGCGCGCGATTTCGATTCGGGTGGCCGATTCGACCGGACTACTGCCTTATCTGCGCCCAGGGAGCCGTATCGACGTGCAATCGATTCAGCTACAGCACACGGCTGAATCTATGGTTCGGACGATCCTTTCCAATGTGGAAGTATTAAACGTCCATGCCGACACGAACCCCCAGGCATCACCGGTAACGGTGCTAAACCTCCTAGCGGGAGTTTCCTACGTTGAAGCAGAAATAGTTCATAACCTCAATGAATCGAGCGCGTTAGGGGCGAGGCATCGTATATACCACGGAGCTTAGCGCAACACGGGTAGAGCCTC
>CAMDKT010000165.1 GCA_945900935.1 Candidatus Sulfopaludibacter sp. SbA3
ATCTGACCTGGTTCTTTCCAGGCCTTTTCCTTCCGCGCTCACCACCATGGCTTTTGACCACAGCAGCCGAAGGTGATTTGGAACCTGCTCCTGCAAGCCGGTTCCGAGGGGCCTTCCCTCATCGGTAATGCAGTTACACACATTGGGCCATCCTCGGCCCGTTGCGCTCGTGGCGCACAGTCGTCGGCAAACCTGCGCCCATTGCGCCGATCACCCGGGCCATCGAAGCCTGCGCCAGAACGATGACGTCGCTCGTCGCCGCCAAGGAATGCAGCCCCGCCGCCACTGCCTTATCATGCGTCGCAACATCACCCGCCATCACCGCCTCAAACGCGCCTTCGCAAAGATGCGCGTTGATTTCGCAAGCCCGTCCCGCCGCCGCGGCCGTTTCGCGAAGCAGCGCCACCGTCGGCTCCAAAGTTGTTCGCAGCGTAGCCAGAACACCAATTCGAAGCCCGGCCCCGACCGCCTCCGAAGCAAGCCGCTCATCAATCCGCAAGATCGGAAAATCAAACAACTGCCGCGCGACAGGCACAGCCGCGCCGATGGACGAACAAGTCAAAAGCACCGCGTCCGCGCCCGCCTGCCGCGCCGAATTCGATCTGATTCACGATGCGGCGAATCATCTCCTTTTGCAGCCCGCCCGCGCGAATCGTGTTGCCGATCAAGCTCTCATCCACCATGTGAAAGACGCGAGTCTCCGGCAGCGCGCCGGCGGCCAGTGCGTTGAACATCGGCACCAGCACCGGGCTGGTGTGAATGAGCGCCAAAGTATTTTTCGTCAAGAATACATCGTACCGTAAGCATTGTTGAGACCGCTCGGCTGGTGTGTTGCCGGAGCTTTGGGTGCCGGGGCGGGCGTCATCCTGTCATGAAATAGGCCCTCGCCGGTACCGACTTGATGGCGGAAAGTTGATATCCTAGGCAGCTTGAACAGACTTTTCTACGGCGACAACCTCACCGTCCTACGGAATGCCATCGACGATGAATGCGCCGACCTCATCTACCTCGATCCACCGTTCAACAGTCAAGCGACTTACAACGTCCTTTTCCGCAGCACGGCGGGCGAACAATCACGGGCGCAAATCGAAGCATTCGACGATACGTGGCACTGGGGCGACGAAGCAGAACTCGCCTTCGACGGAGTCATGGCTGGGCAAAACACTAACGCCGCCGAACTGCTGCGAGCACTTCGGATGTTTCTCAAAGAGAACGACCTGATGGCCTACTTATCCATGATGGCTGTGCGCCTTTTGGAACTCCATCGCGTGCTTAAGCCGTCGGGAAGTCTGTATCTTCATTGTGACCCGACCGCAAGCCACTACCTGAAACTGTTGTTGGACACAATATTCGGGGCTGACCGGTTCCGAAACGAACTCATTTGGCAGCGTACAATGCCAAAGGGTCATGCGTTCACGAGATTTCCATCCACTCACGACGTAATTCTGTCATACAACAAAGGCGAGGAGGGTAAGTGGAACGCACTCTATTTGCCATACCGTGAGGAATACGTCAAGAGTCACTATGGACGCACGGAACCGGAAACGGGCAGGGCCTATCAGCTCGATAACACATTGAATCCGAACCCAGATCGACCAAACTTGACATACGAGTGGAATGGGCATATTAGGGTATGGCGATGGACGAGAGAAAAGATGCAGCAAATGAACGACGCTGGACGGTTGGTTCACACCAAGTCCGGGATGCCGCGTTATAAGCGCTACCTGGATGAGATGCCGGGGAGTCCTATCACTTCGGTGTGGACAGATATCCCGCCAATCAACTCACAAGCACAAGAGCGTCTCGGGTATCCCACCCAGAAACCGGTGGCACTTTTGGAGCGAATCATCAGAGCCAGCTCAAACCAAGGTGATACGATTCTTGACCCTTTCTGCGGTTGCGGCACGACGATCCACGCCGCGCAAAAGTTGAAGCGCGAATGGATCGGCATCGATATTACCCACCTTGCGATCTCCCTGATTGAGAAGCGGCTGAAGGATGCGTTCCCAGGCATCGAATACGAAGTTCATGGCACTCCCAAGGATCTCGAGGGCGCGAGAGAATTGGCGGCGCATGACAAGTATCAGTTCCAGTGGTGGGCGGTGTCGCTGGTTAACGCCGTTCCATTCGGCGGGAAGAAGAAAGGCGCCGACTCCGGCATTGATGGACTGATCTACTTCAAGCCGGAAGGAAGGACCACGGAGAAGGCCATCGTTTCCGTCAAGGGTGGCGATAGTGTCAATGTGGCCATGATCCGGGATCTGGGCCACGTCGTAGAACGCGAGAAAGCCAAGCTAGGTGTGTTTATCACGCTCGCCGATTCCACTGGGCCGATGCGAACAGAAGCGGTCAAGGCTGGCTTTTACGAGACTCTATACGGCAAGTATCCGAAACTCCAGATTCTCACCATCGCCGATCTGTTCGCAGGAAAGCTGCCAAACATCCCGCTGGTGGATTCGGCTTCGTTCAAGAAGTCAGCTCGAGAAAGCACGGGCGAGCAAGACAAATTACCGTTTTAGCGGTCGAATCGCCTCGGCCTAAGCTCGAGGCTCCATGCTAAATTTGAACCGATGAGTCGTCAACTAAAGTGTCGCTCGCTTCAGAAGCTGTAGCGCAGCGCCAGTATCGCGTGCGAATTGCGGCGGTATTGGCCCAGAAAGTCATTGGCCCCGCCGCGGATCAGCGTCAAGCTCGCCCGCGCCTGCCAGTGCGTTGACAGCGTCTGCGTATACTCGCCCTTTACCCACGCCCCATCGCCGTTCTGACGAATCGCAGCCTCGCCGGCGACAGCGCGATTCGTGTCGATCGCATAAGCGGCGCGCAGCAGAAACGCCTTCGCCAATCCGCGGTCCGGCGCGAAGTCCCTTTCCGTCTTCTTCTCCGTAACATACTCGCCCGAGTAACCGCCCACCAGCGTCCACTCGCCGATCGTCCGCTCCAGTTGGATCACGTACAGCAGATAATTATCGGCGGTTGCAAAGTACGCCCCCTCGCCCTTCACGGTGAACCACGGCAAGGGCACCGCGCCCGCCCCGCCAAACATGCGCATCTTCGCGAAGCGGTTGAAAACCTCGATCCTACTGCCGAGCAAACGCCCATCCACCTGCGGCAAATGGTTGTGCCCCTCGTAAAATGCCAGCGCCATCTCATAGCCATTGCCCAGATAGTTCCAGCGCACGCCAGTCTGACCGCCGCCGGGAAGTTGCGGCGCGCCCTGGCTTACGGCGAGCGAAGCCGGCAGCACCACCCAGCGCTGATTCAGCAGCGGCGTCCGGCTCGGCGTGAAGCGCGGTTGCACGACGATATCGATAGTATGCGGCCCCTTCTCGACCGTCAGCCGCGCCGCCATCACACCGAGAAATTCATTGTCGATCACATTCAAAAAATCGCGCGGAGCAAACCGGTCCAGCGGATTGAGAATATCGGCCTTGCCCCACCGGATAAACTGCTTGCCAATCTCAAACGTCACCGGACCTTTAAATGCCGTCGCGGAAAAGCGCCGGAAGCTCAGCGCCGGACGAAGGAAGCCGCGGTCCTGCCAATCCAATCGCAGGCTCCGCTCTGTCTGCCGGTGCGTATCGGTGCGCGCGTCAATCGCGCCATTCAGCTTGAGCCACGGCGTCAGCTTGGCCGACACTTCATAGCGAAGCAGCGCGTCCGCAATCACGCGCCCGCTATCGTTGGCCCCCGCCTGCGGAAACAGGGTTGTGCGCAGATCGACGTAACCGCGCTGTTGAAACGTTTGCCCCCAGAGCCCGGAAGCGAGCGCCAAAATCAGCGCGAGTCTCATTCCCCGCGCCGCAACGACTGCAGCGTAAACAACTCGTCCTTCAACGGAATGTTGTACCGCAGCTTGTCCGATTTCAATACCGTCCGGCCTTTACGCTTCACATCGAACATCTCCATCTCCAGCGCGGACCAAACGCCGCTCACCTTCTCCACCCGCTTGTAATGCAGAGTCCGGACCAGTTGATTTTTCGCGTACATCTCATACTGAACCGGAAAATAAATGTCCTTCCGAATCCACATCACCACGCGGTTGTACTGCGACGACTTACCCTTCTTCGGCGTCGATTCAATCTTCCAGCACGCCTGGCCATCCGCCGCCTCTTCGCCAATCAACTTGAAATCGCTCTGATTCACGTCGCGCTCTTCCAGATCCTCATAACTGAAATCCGTGCCGAAAAACCGTGTCGACCGGTCCTGCAACGCCACTCGCCGGTCCCGCTGCAACTCCGGCAGCCACATCCATTGGTCCGAAGCGCGATCGGCATGATTGACAATCAACAGCGCCACCCCCTTTACCTCCCGCGGGCTGACGAAACGGAGCAGCGCCCTGCTCTCCCCATAGTTGCCCGAGCGGAAAAACTGCCAGCGTTTTTCACTGTTCCTGCCGTTCGGATTGAAGACCTGCAAGACGCCTTCGTACTGCTGCGTCGTCGAGCGATGACGCCTCTGCGACTCCTCCACAATTTGCTTGGCATCTTGCGCGAAGATGGCCGCGGCGAAGACAATCACCGTCAATTTACTCATACTCCAATGCCTCCACCAGGTTGCCCCGCACCGCCTGCTCCGCCGGGCCCAGCGCCGCAATCAACGCCGCGCCAACGATCACCGGAAACAGCCCCGCCGCCATGCTCCAGGGATACGTATAGTCCAGCCGCAAACCCGAAATATCGCGCGCCGCCATCTCCAGGCTGTAATAGAGCGCGACACAGCCGAAGGCCAAGCCAATGGCCAGCCCGATGATGCCGATCGCGATCGCCTCCAGCCAAATCGTCCGGCGAACCTGACCGCGCAGCGCCCCCACCGCCTGCAGTACGCCCAGTTCCCGCCGCCGGTCCGTAATCGATACAGTCAGTGTGTTAATGATCCCCAGAATCGCCACCAACACCGCCACGGCCAGTTGAATATAAGTAAGTCCGAACCATTGATCTGTGATCTTGATGATGTAGGATTTCAAGTCCTGATTGGTGAGGATGAAAAGCCGTGTCTTGCCCGCCAGCTTCTCCTCAATCCGCGCGCGCATTTCCGGTACCGTGATGTTCTTCTCCAGGTAGAGGCGCACGATGTTGATCGTGTCGTCGTTCCAATAGCGGATGAACATTTTGCGGTCGATCAACACAGTGCCTTTCTGGTCGCTGTAATCGCGCACGATGCCGGCCACCGGAAGCGTCAGCGTACCGTTTGGCGTGTTGATGGAAAGGAGTTCGTTGTATTTCACGCCATAAAGCTGCGCGAAATTGTCGGAAATCAGAAAGCCTTTGCCCTCGGCGGCGAGCCGGTACATCGTCGCGCTATCCCCCGCCACCGAAGGCAGGAAGGACTCGGCGGCAAGTTTGTCGATTTCGACCGAAACCACCATCACCGGATTCCCCTTGTACAGCAGCCTCGCGTTGCGGACCAACTGCATCCGCCGTATCCCGGGGATCGAACGTATCTCATCCCCGAAACTCGCCGGAAAACGAAAGCTGCGGTCGGTGATGTTTTGTGTGGCCGTCAGAAACATGTCCGGGTTCAGCGCGATCCGCATCCATTCGTTGATCGAGTTATAACTCGCGCGCGCCATTCCACCGAGCGATATGACGAGCGCGATAGATAGCGCCAGCGCCGACACCGCTCCCGACGTCCTCCGCGGCGATTGAATCAGGCTGTCGGCGGCCAGCGTCCCCTCCACCGGGCGCAGGAACTTCATCGCCGGGCGAATCGCCTTGCTCAGCCACAGCGCAACGGTAGGCACCAGCAGCAGCCCGGCAATCACCGTAAGAAAGTATCCGGAGTAAAAGATAATCCGGTTCTGCGCGAAAAAGAGGCAGAAGAAAACGATGACGAAAAGCGCGCTGGCGATCTGACGCCGCAGCCGGTTCTCGCCTTTCGTCAGTTGTTGATAGCGGCCCTTTTGCAGCGCCTGAACGGGGTCCACGCCCGCCGCCGCCCGCGCCGGAATCCACGCCGCGATCACACTCGTCACCACGCCCATTAACAGCGCCCCCAGCAACAGCCGCGGGTCCGATGACACTTCGGCGGCCCTCTGCGCCACGCCATAAATCTCGCCGAGAAAATTGCCCAGCGACGCCGAAATGCCGCTGGCGATCAGCAAACCGAAAAGCACTCCGAAGGACGCGCCGATCAGTCCCAGAATGGCGCTTTCGGTAAGGAATAAGGCCTGGATCTGACCCCGCGTCGCCCCCAGCGCCCGCACGATGCCGATCTCGCTCCGCCGCTGCGTCACCGCAATCGCGAAGGAGTTGTAGATGATGAACATGCCAATGAAAAGCGCGAAGAGGCTGGTGATATTCGCCAGCATCCCGTACACGCTCGACAAGGCTTCGAACTGCTTCCCGCGCGCCGACGGCGACTCCACTTCAAAGCCGGCCCCGAGCATCGCGCTCAGTTGCCGCTGTAGTTCCGGCAGCGCCGTGCCCTCCGTGGCAGCCAGGTCAATCCGGTCGAACTTTCGTCCGCGCCCAAACACCTTCTGCGCGGCGTAGATGTCCATAATCGCCAGATTGCCGCCGAACGCGCTCGTGAGTCCCGAAGACTTCATGATGCCGCGAACCGTGAACGTGCGCGGACCGTCCATCGCCGCGAGGGTGATTTTCGAATTGCTCACCAGCCCGTTAGCCGTGGCGAATTCGCGCGTCACCATCAGCGAATCTGGCTGCGCGATGAACACCAGCGGGTCTTCGATAACCGTGTCGTCGCCCGCTTCCAGATCGTAATCCCGCAGTCCGCGGTCGCCGGTCATATCCACGGCCAGGACCAGTATATTGCCCTGCGATTTCAGGTTGAGATTCACCACCGCTTCAATAACCGGAACGGCCACGCGCACGTTGGGTAGTGCTTGCACGCGTTCCAGGACCTCTTCATCGAAACCGGATTCACCCGCCGTGATCTGTAACTGCGTCGCCCCCGCAATGCGGTCGACGGTTTTGGTGAACGCGCTCAGCACCGACTGATTCGCCGTGTGCATGCCCACAAACACCGCCACGCCCAGCACGATGCCCGCCATCGTCAGCACGGTGCGCAACAGATGCTTGCGGACGTACTGCCAACTGATGAGTTTGAGTAACTTCATCGCCGTTGATCCATCACCACGCGCCCGTCTTTCAGCGCGATTTGCCGCGGGCAGCTCTCGGCCACTTCCCGGTCATGCGTCACGATCAGGACCGTGGCCCGCAGCCGCGAGTGCAGTTCGCGGATCAGGGCCAGAATCTCCGCGCCGGTGTTCGAATCCAGATTGCCCGTTGGCTCGTCCGCCAGCAGGATCGGGGGATAGACGGAAAGCGCGCGCGCGATGGCCACCCGTTGGCGCTCTCCTCCGGAAAGCTCTTCAGGAAGGTGTTCCAGCCGGTTGTCCAGCTTGACCAGCGACAGAAGTTCGCGGGACCGGTCGTTGATTTTCGCGGCGGGCCAGCCGCGGAGATGCAGCGGAAGGGCCACGTTTTCCAGGCAGCTTAACGTCGGTAGAAGGTTAAAGAACTGGAAAATGAAGCCGATCTTGTCGCGCCGGATTCGCGTCAGTTCGTCGTCGTTGATTCCTCGCAGGAGCGTGCCGTCGATGCGGATGTCGCCCTCGCTGGGGCGGTCCAGACCGCCAATCAGATTCAGCAGCGTGGACTTCCCGGAACCGGAAGGTCCGACAAGCGAAACCATCTCGCCTCTGTCAATCTGGAGGTCTACTGCGTCGAGTGCGATTACTTGGCGTTTGCCGTCGAATCGCTTGGAAACGCTGCTTAGCGAAATCATTAGAAGATTACTGTCCTATGATGACACGCGAAGAAATTCCGTTTCATAATCAGCAAGTCGGCAAAAATCTATGGAATTCCCTTATTTGGTCGGCCAGTTACAGGACAGCGGCGTGGCGTTACTGGTTCTGCTCCTCGCGCTGGTGGCCCGGCGCGGCATGATGCGCCGCCTGGAGACGTTGGCGAAGGAGGCTCCCGGCACTTTCGCAGGAGTGCTGCGGGAGGGCTTGGGCACGCCGTCGATGCTGTGGTGTCTGGCGATTGCCGTGGACGTGTTGCTCCGGGTGATTGACGTTTCGGCGAAGATTGCCGCGCTCGGTCACGGATTGGTTGTGAGTTTCCTGATTCTCAGCCTGACGATGGTTGTCAGTAGTGCGCTCATGCGCGGGATGCGGCTCTACGGGGAACGCCACAACCTGCCGTTCGCGGTTGCCGGGTTGTCCAGGACGCTGACGCAGGCCGTGGTTTTCAGCATCGGCTTGCTGGTGCTGCTGCGATTCCTTGGAATCTCCATTACACCCGCGTTGACCGCCCTTGGCGTCGGCGGATTGGCCGTGGCGTTGGCATTGCAGGACACCTTGGTGAACCTGTTCGCCGGCGTTCATATTTTGGTCGAGCGTCCGATCGCCATCGGCGACTTCATCCGCTTAAGCGCGGAGGAGGAGGGCATGGTCTCCGATATCGGCTGGCGCACCACGCGCCTGGCGACCGGCGCCAACAATACGGTGGTGATCCCCAACAAAACCATCACCTCGGGGAACCTGCTCAACTACTCAATGCCATCGGCGGAAGTGGGCGTGTGGGTGCCGGTGATGCTCGGCTTGGACGCGGATATGGAGAAGGCGGAGAAGATCGCCGTCGCGGCCGCTCTCTCAACGGAGGGCGTCTTGCCCGAGCCGCCGCCGCTGTTACTTGCCGACCCTGGGATGACTCCGACGCACTTGCAATACCGCTTGGTGTTCCGCGTGCCGTTCCATCCCCAGGCCGGGCTGCTGAAGACTCAGGTTGTAAACCGGATGCTGGAAGGCTTCCGCAAGGGCGGCGTGCCCATGCCGGAAGCGCGGCCTCGGTAGGTTGCCGACCGCGTAGCCCCGCCGCCGCTACTGAACCGGCCCGGTGCCTTGCGGCGCTTGCGGCTCAATATGAATTTCCCCGAATGCCGACTCGTATTGCCCGAGGTTCTGTTGCAAAACGTTCAACAACGCCTTGGCTTGTTGCGGGCTTAAGTAAACGCCCTGGAAATTCTGGATGTTGACCGTATCCGGGGAGTTCTGGGACACGAGTCCGAACATCAGGAAAAAGTCCCAGAGATTGGCCCGGACTTGCACGCTGTTCGCGTAGCCTTCGCGGTAGTCAGTGCCGTTGACGAGATGAATTTTGGGTGCGTTGTTTGGATTCATAACGAAAAAGGAGCGCTGTTGCGCTCCCGTCTCTTTCTACTGCTTATTATAGCCTACGGACTTATCGGTTTTAGATGGCGGGGACGACGGGGCTCGAACCCGCGACCTCCGACGTGACAGGCCGGCGCTCTAACCAACTGAGCTACGTCCCCATCCGAAACACATCCGTCACTTGAGAATACCACAGGTCGACCGGCTCAGCCAAGCTAGATAAAGAGATCTGTCGTGACCCTGAAAACCGCTGCGAGCTGGAGGCAGCGGATGATGGCGCTCTTCGCCTTTGTCCATCAGGTGTTCGACGGCGGCAATCATGCGGTCACTTCGGCCTGCTCCAAAATTGACCCATCTTCCTTGCCGACACCTTTTCTCTCCCACTCCATCGGGATACTGTGATTGCGGGCAACCGCCAACCGGGGACGACTCGGCCGGCGAATATCTTGACGGTGACGGTTTCGTCGAAAAGACTCATTTTTCGCACCGCGTCACTGAGCCGCGCGGACGGCGTCTCAAATCTTATGGACTGCCATGCGAGTCCAATCGGAAGGAACCCATCCCTTGCTCTTCGGGCCGTCCTCCGCTGCCATAATCGGAGGAAATTGGTAGCGCCAAGGGGATTCGAACCCCTATTAAAGCCTTGAGAGGGCTCCGTCCTAACCCTTAGACGATGGCGCCACGAACTTCTTTCAATATATCACGCCCTCCAGTTATACAATCAGATTCGATGCGCTCCACACTCCTCTTCCTGGCGGCTCTGGCCGCTTACTCGGCCGGGCGTCCCGCCGATGTTCCCTTTAAGAAGCTCCAGCTCGATGTCGGCGCCAATGAAACCGCCGCGTTTGCCGACCTGAATGGCGATGGCAAGCTCGACATCGTCAGCGGTGAAAACTGGTACGAGCAATCGAAGGTCAAGGGCGGCG
>CAMDKT010000166.1 GCA_945900935.1 Candidatus Sulfopaludibacter sp. SbA3
TTTGCAGAGTCGTGTTAAGCCGAACTCATTGAGGCCGACGGTGCCGTCGCTTGGCCGACTTAGCGGGGACTAATTCCGGCATTCCGGCTAAGTTATGTCGAGTAAGTGCTGTTTTGGACAAGAGTGATGTTTTCGATGTCGATGCTGGAGAGAGTGCCGGCTTTTTCGGAGGGGCCGAGGGCGCGTTGGACGCCGGAGCCGATTTCGATGTTGGTGTGTTCGTAATTGCTGAAACCGGCGGAGTCCTGGACGGCGGCTGATAGGGAGCCGGAGATGTTTTGTGAGTAGAGGGCGGCGGGTTAAGTGGCTCCGCGATTGGGCCGGGGCGGGTTTACGAATTCGCCATTGAGCGCGTATCATCCTTGATGGGACACAATTAATGAAATTATTCACTCTGGGGCTGGTTTTTCTGACAGGCGGCACTTTCTGCTCGCTCCTTCGGGCGCAAAACGGGCCGGAAACCGTTATCCGGGGGACCAAACAATTTAGCAAACGCGTGGTGGTTTCCGGGCTGGAGGGACCTTGGGAAGTGACCTGGGGGCCGGATGGGAAGCTTTGGGTGACGGAACGCACCGGAAAGCGGATCACGCGGATCGACCCGGCTACCGGAGAGCGGAACGTCGCCGCGACAATTACCGAGGTTTCCGCGCCGGGCGGGCAGGACGGACTGCTGGGAATGGCCCTGCATCCGGAACTGTTGAAGAGCACGGGCAATGACTTCGTGTATGTTGCCTATACCTACGCCGATGAAGCCAAAGGGGCTGACTCGACGATTACCGATCTCAAAAGTCCGTATCGATTTCTGTATCTGAAGATCGTCCGCTTCGCGTATCGGGCGGGAGATGGAACGCTGTCCGATCCGGTCAACGTGATTACCGGATTGCCGGCGGGGAATGACCACGTTGCCGGGCGGCTGAAGTTCGGTCCGGATAAGAAGCTCTATCTCACGATTGGCGACCAGGGGAATAATCAGCTTGGCAATGTGTGTCTGGCGGTCGAGTCGCAGAGGCTTCCGACGCAGAAGGAAATGGACGGGAAGAATTATGCGGCGTATCAGGGGAAGTCGCTGCGGGTGAATCTGGATGGTTCGGTGCCGAAAGATAATCCGACGCTTGATGGCGTGGTTAGCCATGTGTTTACTTACGGGCATCGCAACCCGCAGGGGCTCGACTTCGGTCCGGATGGGACGTTGTACTCGTCTGAGCAGGGGCCGAAGTCGGATGACGAGGTGAATATTTTGCGGAAGGGCGGGAACTACGGTTGGCCGCATGTGGCAGGCATGAAGGACGGCAAGGCGTATGAGTTCGCTCGCTGGGCGGAATCGACTGCGCCATGTTCGGCACTGCGGTTCAGCGATCTGGCGATTCATGACTCGGTGCCGCGCGAGCCGGAGTCGGCGTTCAAGAAGCCGATGGTAGCTCCGCTGGCCACTTTGTTTACGGTGCCGACCGGGTATAACTTTCACGATCCGGCTTGCAAGGGGATCGATTATATTTGCTGGCCGACGGTGGCGGTGTCGAGCATTGAGCATTATCAGTCGGCGCGGACGGGAATAGCGGGTTGGGACCGGGTGCTGTTGGTGACGACGCTGAAGCGGGGGTCGCTGTATGTTGTGCCGTTGCAGTCGAATGGGAAAGCGGCGGCTGTATTCATTCACCGGTATTTTCAGTCTGAGAACCGGTTTCGGGATACGGCGGTGAGTCCGGATTTGAAGACGATTTATGTAGCAACTGATTCTGGCGGGCTGGGTGAATCACTGGCTGGGGGGACGACGCGGCGGATGCAGAATCAGGGGGCGATATTGGCGTTTACTTATACGGGGGAGGGGACTGGCGAAGCTATTCAGCCGGTGAGCGAGGGGGGGGCGGTTGTATCGGAAGTGCGAGCGGTGGCGGCGGCCGGGGCTGGGCCGGCACAGTTCACGGCGGCGCAGGCGGCGGCTGGGAAGGTGGCCTACAGTTCCAACTGCGCGGTTTGTCATGGGAATACGTTGACGAATGGGACGATGGGGACGCCTTTGGGGGGCGTTTATTTTAAGAATGGTTGGGGCGGGAAGACGGTGCGGGCGTTGTTTGATAAGTCAGTGAAGACGATGCCGCCGTCGGCTCCGGGGTCTTTGACGGGGGAGAGTTATGCGAATATTGTGGCTTATGTTTTGGAGGGTAATGGGATGAAGGCTGGGGATGTGGCTTTGGAGGGGATGAGCGGGATGGCGATTCGGTGAGAGGTACTGGCCGCTGATGAACGCCGATTAACGCGGATAACACGAAATGTTTTATCGGCGTTAATCGGCGTTGATCAGCGGCCGATTCTGCTTTCCCGTGAACCTTCCTAGTCCAAACCAGGAACCGTGCGGCCGGGGATTCAGACGTCTTCGAGATGTACTTCTTTCATCGAGTGCGCGGATGGCATCCCACCGAATGTTTAAGCCTGCTCTACGGCCGCCTCAGCAGAAAGTAGAGTGACGCGGGGGCGGTTCCTTCTTCGATTGTTTGGAAGCCGGCTTCGGTGGCTGTCGCCCGCCACCAATTCGCGCCGCGGGTGCCGCCGTGCGAGAGAAGCGGGCCGAACAGGAATTTAGTCCAGCGGTCATTTTCGACGAGGATCAGGAGGAAATCGCAGCCGGGTTTGAGGACGCGGTTGGCCTCGGCCAAGGCCTGTTTGGCGCCTTCGCGGCCCACATGGTCCAAGGCGTAGGCGCTGATAATGGCATCGAAGCTGGCGGGTTCAAACGGCAGTTTGCGCATGTCGGCGGTTTGGATGGTGGCGCGCTGGTCGACGCCAGCGGCTTTCAGATTCTGCAGAAGCCGTTCCTGCGGGCTGCCTTGGTCTCCGAAGTGGCTTTTGAACGAATCGGCAAAGAGGTCGGATGCGACGAGGGTGGCTTGCGGGCGGGCGGCGAGGACCATGATGGAGGATCTGCCGGTGCCGGCGCCGATGTCGAGAACTTTACCGGCGCCGGAGCGAAGGAAGTTCTGGGTGAGCAACTTGGGCGGGCCGTTCACATCGAGCGAGCGCACCACGAAGAAGGCCGCGCCGGCCCACAGGGCGACCACGCCTAGGGTGGCCATCGCCCAGAGTGGCCATTTGCGGAAGCGGCCGGCGGCGAGGGCGGCGAGAGAGGGGAGGAGAACGATTAGGTGGCCGTTGCTGAGCCACCAGGGATAGCCGAAGTCGATGGAAGTAGTTGTCAACATGTTGATCCATTCTGCCTGAACGGGCCGTTCAGATGGTTCATGATGAACAATATGACACGGTGATCCTGGACCTTGGATTGCCGGAGGTCGACGGCCTTACCCGTGCTGGTCCTGACGGCGCGCGGAAGCGGGCACGAGAAGGTGCAAGGGATCGATGGCGGCGCGGACGACTATATGTCGAAGCCGTTTCGGGTGGAGGAGGTGCTGGCACGCATACGGGTGCTGATTCGCCGGGCGAGCGAAAATGTTCAGAGCGAAATGCGCAGCGGCGAGCGCGAGTTCTGGGCGAAACACGATTCCACCGGTTTCATCGATTGGGATGCCTCTGAACCCCGGAAGTTCACTCAGCGCAAGCCCACGCCGCGGACGATTTCGCTCCGCTTGCCCGTCTCGATGATCGAGGACTTGAAGATACTGGCTAACAAGCGAGATGTGCGGTATCAGTCGCTGTTAAAGGTGTTTTTGGCTGAGCGCCTGGAACAGGAACGGCGGCGCGTGATTTAGCGCGTTGGGCTCTGCCACAATTAGATTTGGCATGGATTGGAACCCCGCATTGTACGGCGCTGAAGCCGCGACGCTGTTGGCGCTGGCCGACGATGGACGGCGGTTGATGCCGTTGGTGTCGCGGCGGAGCGCGGAGGTCACGCTGGCGGCGGGATTGCGAAGGCCGGCGCGGGAGATGTTTCCGGATGCTATGCGGCCGGAATTGGCGTTGGCCGGGCTTTGGCTATATTGCGGGTTCTTTGATGAATCTCATGCGATTGCGCAAGACGCGCATACCGCCGATGGCAGCTATTGGCACGCCATTTTGCACCGCATGGAACCGGACGCGTGGAATGCCGGTTACTGGTTTCGGCGGGTTGGAGAGCATCCGGTGTTTGCGGAACTGAATGCCGCGGCTGCGGCGCTGGGGTACACGACGGGGCCGCGGTGGGATCCGTTGGCGTTTGTCGAAGCTTGCGCGCGGGCGGCGCCGGCAGAGCAGTTTCTACTTCAACAGGTTCAACTGGCCGAATGGCAGATCCTGTTCCACTATTGCGCAAAGGCTGAATAACAAAATGAGCACTGTGAAAGCCGCCGTTCTTACGGCATACGAACAACCGCTGGCGATGCGGGAGTTTCCTTCCTTAACAGCAGCCGGGCCGGGCGAGGCCGTCGTCCGGGTGGAGATGGCCGGGATTTGCGGCACCGATGTGCACCTTTGGCTGGGACAGCTAAACGTGCCGCTGCCGGTGATTCTGGGGCATGAGACGGTGGGCCGGTTGGAGGTGATCGGAGCCGGGTTGACACAGGACTGGCGGGGGAATCCTTTAGCTGTTGGGGACCGTGTGACTTGGGCGAGCAGTATTGTTTGCGGCGAGTGTTACTACTGCCGGGTGAAGCGGCAGCCGACGCGGTGTTTGACTCGCAAGGCGTATGGGATTTCCTACTGCGCCGATACGGCTCCGCATCTGCGGGGAGGGTATGCGGAACAGATTCATTTACGGGCGGGGACGGCGATTTTCCGGTTGCCGGAGAGTCTGTCGTCCGATGCGGTTGTGGGCGCGGGATGCGCATTGGCGACGGCGATACACGGGCTGGAACGGTGCCCGGTGGAGTGGGGCGATACGGTAATCGTGCAGGGGACGGGGCCGGTGGGGCTGGCGGCGATCGCGGTGGCGAAGCAGGCTGGAGCGACGAAGATATTGGCGATTGGCGGACCGCCGCATCGATTGGTATTGGCGCGGGAGTTCGGCGCGGATGAGGTTATCGACATTGGCGTTGTGACGGACGCGGGGGAACGGCAGCGGATGGCTCTGGCGTTCGCGGGTGGGTATGGGGCGGATGTGGTGATTGAGTGCGTGGGGTATCCGAACGCGGTGAATGAGGGGATTGAACTGCCTCGCGATGGGGGGAAGTTTCTGGTGCTGGGGCAGTATGCCAACGCCGGGAATATATCGTTCAACCCACATACGATTACACGGAAGCAACTGGTGGTGCAGGGGAGTTGGGGCTTTGAGCCGCGGCATGTGGACAGGGGTTTGCGGATGCTGGAGATTCCGCATTGGCAGCATTTGTTCGCTAATGAGATCACGGCGCGCTTTCCGTTGGCGGAGGCGAACCGGGCGCTGGAAACCGTGAAGAACTGGAGCGCCGGAAAGACTGTTCTCATCCCATGAAGGGTTTTTTGTGGCTGATACCTTTGGCTTTGCTGGGGGCGGGGATTTGGTGGGGCGTGACGGTGAAGAACGCGCCGCCGGAAGTGCGATTTACGGTGGCCGCGACGGGGACTCTGGTGGACACGTTGATGACGAATGGAAAGGTGGAGCCGGTGGCGTACGCGGCTGTACGGGCGGAGCGCGCCGGGGTGTTGACAAAGCTGCATGTGGAGAAGGGGCAGACGGTGGCGGCTGGGGCGGTGGTAGGGGAGATCGACGGGGCGGAATGGCGGAACGCGATGGAGGCGGCGGAGGCGCGGGTGGCGCAGGCACAGGCGGAATTGAACGTGCGGGAGAGGGGGGGACGGGCTTCGGATCTGGCCGATATGGATGGGCAGTTGGCGAAGTTGAATTTGGAAAGGCAGCAGACGGAGAAGGAGTTGGCTGGGGTGCGGCGGTTGATTGCGAAGAACGCGATGACGAAGCAGGAGGGGCAAGTGTTGGAAGACCGCATTGCGCAGATACAGCAGCAGCGGGGCGCATTGCAATCGCGGCGGGCGGTGGTATTTACACCGGCGGACCGGAGCGTGTTGGAGGCGCGGTTGCGCGAGGCGCGAACGGCTGTGGCGGCGGCGCGGGATAAACAGGGGCAGGGGATATTGCGGGCACCGATGGGAGGGGTGGTTTATCAGGTGGACCCGCGGGTGGGGGCGTTTTTGAACCCTGGAGATTTGGTGGCGAGTATAGGGCGAGTGGATGAGCTGCTGGTGAAGGTGTTTATCGACGAACCGGAACTGGGGCGGGTGGCACCGGGAATGGCGGCGGTGATTACTTGGGACGCGATGCCATTGAAGCAATGGGAGGGGCGGGTGGCGACGATGCCGGCGCAGATTGTAACGATGGGGACGCGACAAGTGGGCGAGGTTTCGGTACGGATTGTGAATGCGGGGCGGGCGCTGCCGCCGGGGGCGAATATCAATGCGGCGATTCGTTCGCGGGCGGCGGCGGCGGCGGTTATTATTCCCAAAGAATCGCTGCGGCGGGAGGGGGGCGGGCAGGGCGTTTATGTTTTGACGGGGACGCAGGCGCAGTGGCGCGCGGTGAAGTTGGGGGTCACCAATATCACTCATGCGCAGGTGTTGGAAGGGGTGGCGGCGGGCGACCGGGTGTTGCTGGCCACCGATGTTCCGTTGCGCGCGGGGCAGGCGGTGACTGGGGTTAGCGAAGACGCTGGACGGTGATTGCGGTGCCGGACTCCCAGGCGGCGAGGACGCCGACCGATGATGCCGCGACCGAGGCGAAGCCGCCGTGGGGGGCGAGTTCGCGGACGGCACCATCAAAGAGCATGACACGCATTCCTTCGGTCCAGGCGATGACGGGTTTGCCGTTTGAGTCGAGGGCGAGGGCGGAATCCTTGCCGGCCCAGTTTGGGGCTTGGAAGGAGGGGCCATCGGTCCAGAATATTTTTTGTTCGCGACGCCAGGAGGTGACGACATCCCCGTTGGGTTTTACGGCGAGGCCGCCGCCGTCCATGGGGCAGGCGTTGAGCACCCAGGTTCCTTCGCCGACTTTCTTGGCCGTGAAGGATTTTCCGTTGTCGCGCGAAGTGGCCAGCCACATGTCGCGGGAGCCGCCGAGCCAGTTGCGGAACATGACGTGAATGGTGCCGTCGGCGGCGATGGCGGCGGAGGGGTGGCAGCATTCGCAGATGTTGCTTTCGGGCGATTCGTAGACGAGGAAGTTGGGGGACCAGGTGGTGCCGGCGTCCTTCGAGACCGTGGCCATGAGGCGCATGCCTTTTTTGCGGAGGTCGAGCCAAGTGGCGAAAAACACGCCGTTGGGGCCGGCTGCGAGGGCGTGCAGACCTTCGCGGGCGGCACCGGGGACGTCGGAAATTTGGGTTGGTTTGCTCCAGGATTTGCCGTTGTCGGTGGAACGCCAGGCGAAGAGTTCGCCGTCCTGACCCTTGCCGAGTTTACCGGCGATGGCGGCGATGACGATGGCTCCGCCGCTGATGGCGACGCGCGGGCCGCGGTGACGGCCGAGAGAAATGAAACCGGCGTTGCCGACCTTAACGGGCTTAGCGAATGACGCGCCGGCATCGGTTGAGACGGCGGCGAAGACGTCGTTACCGGCACCGTAGGCGATGACTGCTTTTGGCCCTTCGATGGCCAGTTGCGGCTGGCGCATTGGCGCGCCGTCCTTTTCAGGGGAGAGAGTTAGCAGGGGCAGGAGGGCGAGGGCGAGTATCATGACAATTCGAATAATAGGATATCGCTTTTTTCGGTTCCGCGGAGGGTGAGCAGGGACTCATCGCTGACGGCTGCGCCGTCGCCGGTTTCGAGTAGCGTGCCGTTCAGGGTAATTTGGCCAGTCGCGACCTGGACCCAGGCGTGGCGGCCGACGGCTAACGGGAGTTGGACTTCCTGGCTTTCGGTTAGGTTTGTGACGTAGACGGAGGCGTCTTGTTGGATGATGGAGCTTCCGTCGCGGCCATCGGGGGATGCGATTAGACGGAGCTTGCCCTGGACCTGCTCCGGGGTGATGGCGATGTCTTCAAATCTTGGCGGGATGCCGAGTTCGTTGGGCTCGATCCAGATTTGCAACAGGTGTACGGGTTCCGTTTGGGAGTTGTTGCATTCGCTGTGGACGATGCCGGTACCGGCGCTCATGCGTTGGACGTGGCCAGCTTTTAAGACGGCTTTGGAGCCGGTGGAATCCTCGTGCGCGAGTTCGCCGGAGAGCACCCAGGTAATGATCTCCATGTCCTGGTGGGGGTGGCGGCCGAAACCGGCGGCGGGGCCAATCCGGTCGTCATTAATCACACGAAGGCTGCGGAAGCCCATGTGATTGGGGTCGTAATAGCGGTTAAAGGAAAAGCTGTAGCGGGTGTCGAGCCAGCCGATGTTGCTTTTGCCCCGGTCAGCGGAGCGGCGAAGAGAAATCATATAGTCCTCCAGACGATAGTTGTTTGAACAACTATTCAGATGCGGCGATTTCGATTTGGATTCGGATGTCTTCGAGGAGGCTGATCAACTGGTGGAGCTTGGCGGGGCCGAGGTGGGTGAGGGGGCCGCGGACGGCGTCGCGGACGGGCTTTTCGAGGCCGCGGAGGGTGGCGAGGCCGGTGGGGGTGATGTGGGCGCGGACGACGCGGCGATCCTCAATGCCACGGCCGCGTTCGACGTGGCCGAGTTTTTGCATACGGTCGAGGAGGCGGGTGATGTCGGGGTCGCGGGTGATCAGGCGGTTAGAGATTTCGCCGCAGGGGAGGCCGGCGGCACCGGCACCGGCGAGGATACGAAGGACGTTGTACTGCGGGTGGGTGAGGCCGTAGGAACGGAGGGTCTCCTCGACGGGGCGCATGAGGCAATCGGCGGTTCGGAGGAGATTTAGGAAGGCCTCGTCGGCGGGGTGGGGGAAGGGGCGGGACTGACTGATTTCGGACTGGAGGCGGCCGGGCATACTGTGCAATATAGCTGTTGCAACGAATATAGGCAACGTCACAAGACGATTTTGAGTAGGGAGGTAAAGCTAACAAAAGATAGGGAGAGCATTGCCTTTTTGAGAGATGAGGATTAGGATTGAATTTTGCGGGGGAGCGGCTGGAGGGAAAGAATGTCAATGTGGAATCGAAATAAAAACGAAGAAGAGGCAACGCGACCGTTAGGAAGCACGGCCAGCAGGGCGGAACCGGCGAGAGAGGGAATCCCAGTGTCAACAATGCCAGCGAGAAGTTATGAGCCGGACGCGCCGCGCGGCACGGCGACGATCGGCAAGTCAGTATTGGTCAAGGGCCAGATCCTGAGTAAGGAAGACCTGGTGATTGACGGGGCGGTGGAGGGGAGTGTGGAAGCGCAGGAGCACCGCGTAACGATAGGGCCGAACGGGCGAGTGGTGGCCAATATCAAGGCGCGGGACGTGGTGGTGCTGGGGCAGTTGAAGGGAAATATTGAGGCGTCCGGGCGGGTAGAGATCCGCAAGGGCGCGAACCTGGTGGGGGACATTCGCTACGCGAAGATCAGCATTGAAGAAGGCGCGGATCTGCGGGGGAGCCTGGAGATGATTCGCGTGGATGCGAAGACGGAACCGGCGAAGGCGGCGGAAGCGGCGGCGAAGTCGGCTGTCGTGGCGACGCCTGTACAGCAGAGCGTGAGCACGAGTACGGGCGGCATAGGCGCAAAGAAGTAATCGACAATGGCCGTGATCAAAAAAGGCTGGAATCGGCTGTTCGGCGGCGCGGAGGCAACTCATCCGGGGGCGGCGGTTCCGGTGATAGATCCGGTGGCGGAGAGACCGGAACTGCGGGATTTCACGAGGCAGAGCAGTGCGCTGGACCAGTTTTTCCAGGCCTTTTATGGGCAGGCGGGGCTGATGATATTGGACCTGGGCGTGTCCAATCAGGAGAACACGGATTACTTCAATGAAATGGGGCATAAGTTGCGTTACGACAACTTTGTCCGGTCGCTGGACGAGTCATTCGGCGATGGCGACTTTTACGAAAACCAGGATGACGATGAGAGGATTGAGCTGTTCCAGGCGAAGGTATTAAACTTCGACGACGATTCGTTGGATGGGATATTGGTTTGGGATTCGCTGCAGTATTTGTCACCGGCGCTGCTGGAAGGCGCGGTGAGCCAGATGCATTCGATTTTGCACAAGGGCGGACAGTTGATGACGGTGTTTCATTCGGACGAGAAGCTGGTGGAAGTGCCTTCGTAT